>JANLUQ010000720.1:0-11913 GCA_031363565.1 Armatimonadota bacterium
CGCACATCGTTTTCCTTCAGGCCCAGGGGCAGCACTTGGCCTCGGAAGGTGCCGTTTTTGACCGACGTTGCGATGTCCGTGAACGCCTTGGGGACATCGAGGAAGACCGACGACAGGACGTTAGACGCCTTCTTGTTCTCGTCGGCGTTGACGCCGAAGGTGTAAACGCCAGGCCTCCCCGTTGCCGTCTGGAACATGCCTGTCGCCGCCGCATCGCAGTTGTGCGCGATGGTGTCCGCGCCGCTGTTCAGCAGGGCGTCCGTCTGGGCTTTGGCGGCGCTCGTGTCCGACCAGCCGTTGATGTAGGTCGTCTTGAACGTGTACCCGGCGTTGACTGCCTTGGCGCCCTTCGCGAAGGCGTCGGCAGCGCGCGTTACGGGCGGCAGGGCCTGCCCGCCGATGAAGCCGCCTTTGCCGGTCTTGGAGACCATCCCGGCTTCCATGCCCTGCAAATAGGTCCCCTCCTCGGTCGAGAAGTGGAGGGCGGTCAAGTTGGGGGCCGTGCTGTCACCGCCCGTCGTCACGAACACGACTTTGGGGAACTGGGCGGCGACCTTAGCTGCGGCGGGGCCGAACTCGTCGCCGTGAGCAAAGATGATGGTGTAGCCCTGCTGCGCGTAGTCCCGGAACGCGCCTTCAAAGGCATCGGGCTTCAGGTTCTCTTGCTTGGCGACCTGCGCGCCCAAAGTCTTCTGGATGCGCGTCAGCCCCTCATACGCCGACTGGTTCCACCCGCCATCGGTGACAGGGCCAGTCGTCAGGAGGGCCACCTTCATCGTCCCGGTGACGGGCGGCAGGGGTGGCGCGTCAGCCTGCGCCGTTTGGCTAGGCGTCGTGGTCGGGGCGGCTGCCTGATGGCATCCGGCGGCCAGCAGGGTGAAGGAAGCAAGCATGGCGCAGGGAAAAAGACGGGTGTTGGTCAACAGATGATCCTTTTCTCGGTATAACTGGCGGTAAGCGTTCGCCACGGGTTGAAACCCGAGGCTGAGAAGTGCCCAGCGTCCAGGGGACGCAAGAATGGCTGTCGAGTCGTTTCCTTCTTCTGTCCCTTGCTTCTGTCCCTTGGACAGTGGGCTTTTCCGAGCCTCGGGTTTTAACCCGTGGCGCTTGACCTCTGGATACTCTGCGGCCTCGTGCGCCATGTGAGGCTACGGTCCACTTGCTGTCCCCATGTTGTCCCCATGTTGTCTAAATGTCTAACGGACAAACGACAAACTGACTATGAAGAGCGGCAGCGAAATCGTAACGACCCAAGCAAAGATGCTTGATCCACGGCTCGGATTGCTGCGTCTTCCTTGCTGAAGCGCCTGTATAGCCTCGCTGCCAGCTAGGCGACTGCACCAGGAAGAAACAACATGCAGGAATACGCAATAGACTATGGCACAGATTAGCAGATGTTCACCATGAGTGGGCATGACACCTTTCCTCTCCATTGAGATCCGGGCTATCCCGGCGGCCACGTCAAATGCCGCCCGCCCAGGACGTGCAGGTGCAGGTGGTCCACGGACTGCCCGCCGTCAGGGCCGACGTTGACGACGACCCGGAAGCCGTCTCCGGCCAGGCCCAGGGTCCGGGCGACGTGGACGGCGGCCTGCATGAGCTGGCCGAGCAGGAGCGTGTGGTCGGGCGTCGCGTCCAACAAATTGACAAGCGGCTCTTTGGGGATGACTAGAACGTGCGTCGGGGCCTGCGGGGCGGCGTCGCGGAAGGCAAGGACCTGATCGTCCTCGTAGACGATGTCGGCGGGGATTTCGCGCCGGAGGATTTTGCCGAAGATCGTGTCCGCCATCTAGCTCACCTCCAAGTGACCGAAGGCGTCGCCGCCCGGCAGAACGTCTGTTAGCATTACCGGGACGATCTGGCCGCGCAAGGACGCAGGTGCCTCAAACTGCACCCGGACATAGTTACCGGTGTAACCGGACAGCCAGCCGTCCCGTGCGCCTTTGGCCTCGACCAGCACGTCCACGGTCCGGCCCAGGTCGCCCGCTGCGAAGGCTTCCTGACTCGCGACGCAGACGGTGGTGAGTTCGCGGTGCCGGCGCTCTTTTTCCTCGTGGGGAACGTCGTCCTTCATCTGCTCCGCCGCCGTGCGCTGCCGGGGCGAGTAGCGGAAGACATGGGTCCGGGCGAAGCGCATTCGCTCGGCGAACGCCACGGTGTTCTCGAATAGGGCGCGCGTCTCGCCGGGGTAGCCGACGATGAGGTCCGTGGTCAGGCCGATGCGCGGCATCAGGGCGCGCAGCTTATCCACGGTCTCGGCGAAAAAGCGGGTGTCATAGGGCCGGTTCATGGCCTTGAGGATGGTATCGTCGCCGCTTTGCAAGGAGAGGTGCAGGTGGGGCGCGATGTGGGGATGCGTGGCCATCGCATTAATCAGCTTGTCGGGGATCTCGACGGGCTGGACGGAGGACAGCCGGACGCGGGCGATGCCTTCGATATCCGCGACCGCGACCAGCACATCGGCGAGGTCCGGCCCGCCGCTGCCGGTGTCTAGTCCGTAGGCCCCGACGCAAACGCCGGTGACGACGACCTCTTTGGCACCCGCTGAGGCCATCGCCCGCGCCTCGGCCAGCACGTCGGCGAAGGGTCGGCTCGCCATGACGTTCCGGGTGAAGGGAATGGAGCAGAAGCCGCAGAAGTATTGGCACCCGTCCTGCACTTTCAGCGTCGCCCGCGTCCGGTGCAGCGGGGCGGGGCGCGGCAGCAGCGACTCGGACGAGATCAGGCCGCCGGGCGCGGCCTCGGGGAATACGGCCAGTCCTACCCCCCCAGGATTGGGGGTTTCATTGGGGTGGGCCGGGGGGCTTGCCGGCGACGACGAGTACTGCATCAGGTCGGGGAACGCGGCCAGGACGTGCGCCGCTGTCCGCATCTTCTCCGAGTTCGGCACCAGTAGGACCGCGCCGTCCACCGCCTCGCCGGTGTCCAGCGCCATCTGCGCGAAGCAGCCGGTCAGGACGACGTGGGCACCTTCCTTCTGCCGAGCCGCCCTCCGCGCCATCTGCCGGGATTTGCGGTCGGCGTCCGCCGTGACCGAGCAGGTGTTGATGACGTACACATCGGCGGGTTCGCGGAAGTCGGTCAGCACGAAGCCCAACGCCTCAAAGCTTTCGGCTAGTCGCTCGGTCTCGTACTGGTTGACTTTGCAGCCTAAATTGGTGAATGCGGCGGTTGGCATAATGGTCCAAGTGTACCGTAAACGCCTGAACGCTGTCAAGGAACAGTCTGCGAACCGTCCCCATGGCCGCCGCGTTTACCGGCGTCGCGCCGAGAGGCCCTTTGCTTTAGGGTTTTATTGGGGCAGCAATGGGGCTGTAAGATGCTGTATCTCTCTTGTTTTCGGGTAGGATTAGCCTAAGCACTGAGCCATCACCCATATTTCTGCCAGCGAAAAAAGGCTTGGCGCGACGATGAATCGCGCGACGGGATCGCCAAAGGAGACCAACAGCCTTATGAAGATTTCCAAAACTATGCTCCTGACCGTAGCCCTGGCGGCCGTCGCGGTTCCCTCTGCCTGGACGCTGCGCGTCCATCATCAGGCTATCCTCGCTGCAGCGCCGCCGATTCCCGAAACGGCGGTGGATGCCCACAACGCGGACGGCACATATAAGTATGTTAACCGGCTGATCCACGAGCAGAGTCCGTATCTGCTCCAGCACGCGCACAATCCTGTGGATTGGTATCCCTGGGGTCCGGCGGCCTTTGCCAAAGCGCGGCGCGAGAACAAGCCGATTTTCCTGTCCGTGGGTTACGCTACGTGTCACTGGTGTCACGTCATGGAGCGCGAGTCGTTCTCGCAACCCGATGTCGCCAAGCGGCTCAACGACAGCTTCGTCTCCGTCAAGGTAGACCGTGAGGAACGGCCTGATGTAGACGCGGTTTACATGACGGCGGTGCAGATCGCGACCGGGTCGGGCGGCTGGCCGGAAACAACGATTCTCCTGCCGGACGGACGCCCCTTCTTTGGCGGGACTTATCTGCCCAAAGACGACTTGATGCGCCTGCTGTCTCAGGCGTCTGATGCTTACCGGCACCAGGGGCCACAGGTCATACGGTCGGCCGCTCGCCTCACGGCCGCCATGCGTCAGGCCGCCGCTCGGCAGGATCGAGGGCAGGGGCCGCTGACGGCAGCGCAGGCGCAGGCGTCTGTTCAGGAGGCTGTGTCCTCGCTCCGGGACACGTTCGACCCGATACAGGGCGGCTTCGGCGGGGTACCCAAGTTCCCGCCCCACGGAAGCCTCGCCCTGCTGCTGGCGCGCAGCGAGAAGGGCCCCGCGCCGGGCGCGCTGCTGATGGCGACGAAGACGCTGGATGCCATGGCGCTCGGCGGCATCCACGACCAGCTTGGCGGTGGCTTCCACCGCTACTCCACCGATGCCGCCTGGAAACTGCCACACTTCGAGAAAATGCTCTATGACAACGCGCTGCTCGGCGCATCCTACACGGATGCCTACCAGCGCACCGGCAGCGCGCGGTACAAAGTCGTCGCCGACGGTATTTACGGCTGGGTGCGGCGCGAGATGACCGACCCCGGAGGCGGCTTTTATTCCGCGCTGGACGCCGACGCGGGGGGTACCGAAGGCGGCTCCTACATTTGGACGCTCCGGCAGATCACCGATGCGCTCGGCCCGGACGACGGCGCGTTCTTTGCCCGCGTTTACAATGTCCAGGAGGATGGCAACTATGTGGAGCAGGCGACGGGGCGAAAAACGGGTGCGAACGTTCTATACCTGAGCGCACCGCCTCCTGCCGCCGACGCGCCGAAACTGGCCGCCCTGCGCGCGCGGCTGCTGGCGGTGCGCGAGACTCGCCTCCAGCCGCGCCGCGACGACAAGGTGCTGGCGGGCTGGAACGGCCTGATGATCGGCAGTCTAGCCCGCGCCGGCAAAACCCTGAACGAACCCCAGGACACGGCGGCGGCCGAGAAAGCGGCGGCGTTCGCCGTCAAGACGTTCCTCCGACCGGATGGGACGCTGTGGCGTCGCTGGCGCGCGGGAGTGGTGGGCATCCCCGCCTTCCAAGACGACTATGCATACCTTGCCGATGGCCTGCTGGACTTGACCGAGGCGACGGGCGACCGCAAATGGATCGCCCCAGCCAGGCGGCTGATCGACACGATGCGGGTGAAGTTCCGGGACTCGGACGGTGGCTTTTTCGAGGAAGCCGCTGCCGATCATCTGCTAGTCCGCCTTAAAGACCCCTACGATAATGCCCTGCCTTCGGGTAACGGCGTGGCCGCGCGCGTTCTGATGCGACTGTCGCGTCTGACTGGGGATCGCCGCTACGCTGCCGACGCGCGGGCGGCCGTGGCCGCCTTCGGAGGAGCCTTGCAGCGCTCGCCGAGCGCTATGCCGACGCTGACGCTGGCCGCTGCCGACATCCTTGGCCCTGGTATCCCCATCTCCGCACCCGTCGCGCGACTTCCCGCCGCCCAAGCTGGCGCCCCCATCCAAATCCGAGCCGCCGCCGCGCCTGCAATGGTCCATCCGGGCGGCATAGTGCGCGTCACCGTGCGGCTGATCATCCAGCCCGGCTGGCACATCAACTCCGATCAGCCGCACGAGGCAGACCTGATCCCCACCCGCATCACGCTCGGCAGCGGCGGCATTCCGGCTACGCTCGCCAGCCCGGTCCGCTTTCCGGCGGCGCAGACCCTCACGCTCGGTGGAATGCCTCTTTCGGTCTACCAGCGAACGGCGGAGCTGACGGTCCGAGCCCTCATCGGCAAGTCGGCGCAGCTCGGTGCAGGCCGCCTCCAGCTGCGTGTCCACTACCAGCCGTGCAGCGACCGCCTCTGCCTCGTTCCCGTAACCCGCGTGGTATCCGTCCCAGTACGGGTCAGTCGCTGAGGATTTTGGGCAGCACGTCTCTATGAACGCGCAAACCGCGCGACATGACTACGGCATCCTGAATTCGTGGCGGCGGGGGACAGGAGGATAAGCCGGCGACGACGAGTACTGCATCAGGTCTGGGAAGTGGCCAGCACAAAGCCCAATGCCTCGAAGCTTTCGGCTAGCCGCTCGACCTCGTACTGGTTGACTTTGCAGCCTAAATTCGTGAATGTGGCAGTCGGCGTAACGCCAGGAAGTGTGCTGTAATCGGGCGAACGCTGTCAAGCAGGCTATTTGAGTGTGTATCTACGATCGAGGAGAACAACCAAATGGACACACAAGGTCTGCCCCGCGAAGAATGGGGCGCGTTTTTCGACGATCTGAGCCGGGAGTTCGAGCAGGGGTTGGTCACGGTGGAAGTCAGTGGGGCGGGCCTTCCCCGCGCCACGTTGTTCGAGAGCCTGCCGCTGCTTGGAATTCAGCTCAACACCAAAGGCAGCGATGCGGGCAGCATCACTATTATGGGGGGCCAGGACGCAGACGCGGCCATCTCGCACACGGTCGCCGGCCCAACACAGGTCAATGTCGCCCGTGATGCCCACGGCGTGGTAGCCGCCGTCCAGATAGATGCGCTGGACCCGGCCCAGACGCGCATCCATTTCCTTTCGGCGGCGTAAACCAGAAAGTCTCTCTCCTGCACAACCTGGGCGTCAGCCTCGGCGAGACCGACGAAGCGGAACACGCTCGGAAATGTATCGAGGGCCTTGCGGCGGACTCGGCGGTGGGGAAAGGGCATAAACCTTGTAGGAGTAGTCCGCGTTGACGAGATGCACACCCCAGCTTTGCGCTCTGAGGCCCGCCGCGATGTGGTATATCCCCTCCCAGCCGTCCAGGACGATGAGATAGTCTGGATGCTGACGGAGGGCGATCAGGCTGACCGCCTCGCCACGCCGCGCCCCGTTGGAAGGGTAGGTCAGATGCTGGTGGTAGGAGATGCTGCTTGGGGTCTTCAGGCCGACGAGGTCAACGATCCGGAAGCCGGTTCCCCAGGAGATATACCCGGCGTCATGGACCATCAGCGTCGAGTGGGCAGAGAGGTGATGGATGCACCAGTCGGCGACCCCGTCTAGGTTACGGGCCGTGTTGTCGCAGCCGCTTCGGTGCTGTGCCCAGAAGGTGGGCGCGACGAGCACGGACTGCCACAAGGCAAGCGCCAGTGCGGCCGTCGCCGCCCGGCGATGGGGCTGCGCAGGACGCATGGCGTGAACAGCCCCCAGCAGGATGAACGGCAGGAGTGGGTACAGGTAACGCCCCTCATACTGCATCAGCGCGCCGGGAAATTGAAGGAAGTACGCACCGGCGAGCAGGGCGGCAAAGGCCAGCCCGATCCGCCCGAGCCAGGTGCCCCCCAGGAACCCCGCGAAGCACGTCAGCAGCCCTACTTCCACGCCGAAAAAAGAAAATCCGCGCATCACCACGGCGAACTTGAAAGTCGGTTCGCCACCGGCCTCTGCGAAAAAGTACCGCTTGGCGGCCACTGTGGTGGGCAGTGCCGAGCCGACCTCCGCCTGATACCAGAGCGCCCACGGGAGGGCGCAGGCGAGGGCAATGACCATGTCCGCGCCAGCCCCGCGCCTGAAGGCCGCGATGTCCCGGCGATCCCGCCAGCGCCGCGCGATTTGAAGGGAGAGGAACAGGAAGGCCAACGGAGTCAGGTCCGGCCGGATGAAAGGCAGCATGCCGCAGAGGGCGGGTAGGGCTAGGCTCGGACGCCCGCGCGGGTCGGACAGCAGGACGAGCGCCCAGGTGAGGGTGGCCAGCATCAGCCCCGTCTCAAGCCCGTTGAGGAGTTGGTGCGGCGTCTCCCCGGCGGCGAGGCCGGCCGCCGCCACGAGCAGGGCCTGGAGGCGGGAAAGCCCGTTGACGCGCGCCAGTCGCACGAGGCCGGCGGCGTAGAAGAGCGCGGAAAGCCAGGCGGCGGTGGAGAGCGCGGCCAGAGGGCCGAGGCCGCGCATCAGAAGGCTGACCAGGGCCAGATGGATAAGGCTGGTGGCACCGGTGAGCGGCGAGGAGCCGGAATAATTGCGGTCACACCCCGACAGCAGGGCGCCGGCGTTGTGGAGGACGATGTAGGCGTCGTCCACCGGGAAGATGGGAGCCGGATAAGCCCTGCCATAAGCCGCCCAGGCCAGCAGCACAAAGCCGGAGACCGCAAGATAGGGGAGAAAGCGCCTGAGGGTGCTGTCGGTGCCGCTTAAGCGCGGCACGACCCGCAAGGCCGATGATGTGCCGAGATTTCTGACCATGGAGCCGCCCCCTGCTCCTCATCGTCGGGGGTTCCTCAAGCTCTCTGTAGGGCGTCGCGCGTGCGGCTAGAGGGGAGAATCCGCCCGCGCAGGGCTTGCGCAGGCGGGGCAGGGAAGTCTAGGCGCCGCAGTCTAGGCGTCGTAGTACAGGAAGAACTCGTAGGGGTGCGGGCGCAGGGCCACGCCCTCGACCTCGCGGACGCGCTTATAGTCAATGTAGGTCTGGATCAGCGACTCGGTGAACACATCGCCTTTCAGCAGGAACTCGTGGTCGGCCTCCAAAGCGGCCAGCGACTCGGAGAAGGTGCCGGGCGTCTGGGCGATGCCTGCCTTCTCCTCGGGGGCCAGCTCGTAGATGTCCTTGTCGATGGGCGGCGGCGGCTGAATCTTATTCTGGATTCCATCAATGCCCGCCATCGCCATGGCTGAGAACAGCAGGTAGGGGTTCGCGGTCGGGTCGGGTGCGCGGAACTCGACGCGCTTAGACTTGGGCGAGCCGGCGATGGGGATGCGGACGGCGGCAGAGCGGTTTCGGGCCGAGTAGACCAGGTTAATCGGGGCCTCGTAGCCCGGCACCAGTCGGCGGTAGGAGTTGGTCGAGGCCGCGCCGAAGGCCAGCAGGGCGGGGGCGTGCCTCAGGATGCCGCCGATGTAGTATACAGCTGTCTCGGACAGGCCGCCATAGCCCTTCTCGTCGTAGAAGATGTTTGTGTTGCCCTTCCACATGGAGACCGAGCAGTGCATCCCCGAGCCGTTGTCCTGAAAAATGGGCTTGGGCATGAACGTGGCGGTGTATCCGTTCTGGGCCGCCGTGTTCTTGACGATGTACTTGTGCATCAGGAGCTTGTCGGCCATCTTCACCAGCGAGTCGAACTTGATGCCGATCTCGCACTGGCCCGCATTGCCGACTTCGTGATGATGCACATCCACCTCGATACCGGCTTCGAGCAGGGTCAGGACCATCTCGGATCGTAGGTCGGCCAGGGTATCTGAAGGCGGCACGGGGAAATAGCCTTCCTTGGTCCGCATTTTGTAGCCGAGGTTCGGCTTCTCGTCGCGGCCCGAGTTCCACGCGGCCTCGTCGGAGTCGATAGCGTAAAAGCCCGAGTTGGCCGACTGACCATACCGAATGTCATTGAAGACATAGAACTCCGCCTCGGGGCCGAAATAGGCCACGTCCGCAATGCCCGTGGACTGAAGATAGGCCTCAGCCTTTTTGGCGATGTTGCGCGGGTCACGCGGATACTTTTCGCGGGTGATGGGGTCCTCAACGTCGGCGATGATGGACAGTGTCTTTACTTCGGTGAATGGGTCCAGCACGGCAGTGTCAGCATCGGGGACCAGGAGCATATCCGACTCGTCAATGGTCTGGAACCCACGGACCGAGGAGCCGTCAAACGGCAGCCCGACGGTGAAGACCTCCTCCTCGAAGCGGTGCGCGGGGAGCGTGAAGTGCTGCCAGGTGCCGGGAACGTCAATAAACTTGACGTCCACGAATTTAACGTCGTTGTCCTTGATCAAGGTCAGCACGTCTTGAGGTGTTTTTGCCATTGGGTGGTCCGATCTCCTTAGTAGTGGTGTATCTCGAGAATTTGTCGTGTGTGGCCAACAAAAACGGGGGGGTGGGCGCCTCATTAGAAATCAGGCACAAAAAAAGCCCCTGAAACGGTCTTGCAAATCACCCATTGCCACTGCTTTTAGGGTATATTCGCATGAAAACCGTACAGGAACGTCAATGTTCCGCTCGAAGAAGTCCGGCTGCACAAAGCCTGCTGGCACTGAGCCCTTAGTATACAAAAAAACGTGACCGTTGTCAATAGCAGCCCGGCATCGTTTTTCTCGCGCCTCGTTTGTGCTATAATCATCTAATGCGCTGGGCAGATGCTCAAACCAACATTGCCCCAGTCTGGAGACTCTACGCCGTGAAACCAACTCCCGTCAGTCGCCTTGGACTCGCACTACTCCTTGCTGCCTCGTGCAGCGCCGCTTTGGGCCAGGCCGCATCCGATGCGAAGCCCGCCGCTGCAAAGAAAGTCGTCCCGAACCCGTCCCTAGAACGCTACAACAGAGCGGTCAATGGGTTTAACAAAGCAACGCAGGACTTCAATAGCGCGAAGTCTGCCAACAACCCTGACCTCCTGAAAACGGCCAACCAAGAGATCGCGGCCAACATCACGGACTTGAATGCGCTGGCGCAGACCTCGGAATACCAGAACGACCCGACGGTCCATAACCTGCTCGGCTACCTGTACTTGACACAAGGCAGCCCCACAGCCGCCATCCCCGAGCTGCAAACTACAGTTCGGCTCAGTCCGGACAACCTGGACGCGCGTAATAATTTGGGTAACGCGCTGCGGCAGCAGCAGAACTATGACGGGGCCGCCGAGCAGTACCGCTATGTGCTCGACCACCTCAAGCCGGGCACGACCGGTCTGAACGCGGCGCGCATCAAGCTCAACCTCGCGACCGTGCTGGGGCAGGCCGGCAAGACGGATGAGGCCCTGGTGCTCTTCGGAGAGATGGCGGCAGCCCCTAGCCCGGACGCCGCGACGCTCAAGAACTACGGCTTCTTCCTGCGAAAAGCGGGCCGCAACGCCGAAGCGGCCGACGCTCTGCAGAAGGCAGCAGAACAGGACCCTAAAGACGCCACCGCTTGGCTCAGTGCGGGTGAGCTTTACGCCAACGGACGGCGCTACGACGATGCTATCGCGGCATTGACTCGGGCCGTTGGGCCGGACGTTGACCCGAAGCTTGACGCCGTCGGTCAGTACAACGCCTACTTTGCATTGGGTGAGGCGAATGCGGCCAAGAGCAGCACCCGCGAGGCCATAAAAGACTTCGAGGCAGCAGCGGGACTTCAGCCGCAGAACGCCATCCCAGTCTACAACAAGGGCGTCTTGCAGGAGCAGGCCGGACTGAAACCGGATGCCGAGGCCTCGTACCGAAGTGCGCTTGCGAAAGACCCCGGCAGCATCCAGATCCAGACTGCGTTGGGCCTGCTCCTGGCCGACGAGGGGAATGCGGCCGAGTCGGCGACCCTGCTGGCATCGGCCGCGCCCAAGCTGACCCAGGACGCCAAAGCCGCGCCGATCTACGCCCGTTTGGGCGACCAGTATGCCAAGCAGAATGACTACGCGAACGCCGATCAGGCCCGTCGGCAAGCACTGGCGCTGAATCCAGATGATGCGGATGTCCGTCTGGCCCTAGCGGGCAGCGAAATGACGCGCCGGCAGTATGTCGCCGCCCTGGCTCAGTACGATGCCGCCGCCAAACTCCGCCCCACCGATCCGGCGATCCAGAACGGGCGCGGCGTGGCTTACAAGAACCTGAAGCAATACCCAAAGGCATTGCGGGCTTTCCAGCAGGCCCTGGCGCTCGACCCGAGCAATGCCCAGGTGCAGAACAACATCGGCGTGCTTTACGAATTGCTCGGCAGCAAAGCTCTAGCCGTTACTGCTTACAAAAAGGCGCTCGTCCTGAACCCGAGCCTGGCGATCGCGCGCCGGAATCTGAACCGCTTCGCCCATAAATCGGCGAGCTATCGAGTCTATTAGAAAATAGAAAATAACGGATGCAAGTTCTTGGCATCATGGCGAACGCCGGCAAGCCGGCGGCGCTGGAAGTTGCGGCGGCTGCCGACAGCCACCTCCGGGCGCGTGGCGTTTCTGTTCGATTACAACACCGGGTCGCCGAGGCGCTAGGCGTTCCCGAGCGCGGCCTGCCCGATGACGGCGTGGCCGATGCGGAGGCTGTCCTAGTTTTGGGCGGCGATGGGA
>JANLUQ010000722.1:0-1784 GCA_031363565.1 Armatimonadota bacterium
AGTCGAGTGGTTGAAAACCACTCGCTGATAGAGGTGTCCTTCGGACGAGACCGGGAAAGCGTAACGTCAACCTGCTGAAGGAAATATCCCATGCTGCCGGACCGCATCCACCTTTACCTACTCCTTGACCTCGAATGCGCCCCCGCCGTGCTGGCACGGCTGCTGGCCGATGTCACCGACCCAGCCGCGTGGGACCGGCGTCCCGACCCGGACCGCTTTACCCTGCGCGAGATGGTGGCACACCTGGCGGACTGGGACGGCGTCTTTCTAGGGCGAATGACGCAGACGCGGGACGAGGAGAACGCGACCCTGCGCGGGCTGGACGAGGGCCAAGTGGCGATTGATCACGACTACGCCCATGCCGACCCACAGGAATGCCTGATGCGCTACGAAGCGGGGCGGGAGAAGATCGTCGCCTTCCTGCGCGCGCTGTCGCCGGAGCAGTGGGGGCGTGTGGGGACGCACACCGAGGTCGGTCCGATCTCCCTGGAGACGCAGGCTGTGCTGATCGCCGTCCACGACGGCTACCACCGGCAGCAGGCGCTATCCTATACTCCCTTGAGTCGGTGACCGTGCTTGAGTCGGTGACCGTGGAGCGAGCGGGCCTCCGGGTGCGGCGGAGAAGCATCGGCGCGTGCAGGAGAATGACGCGCCGCCCGCGAACTAAGCCTGCACATGGATACCGCAGACACCCCGCCGGCCTGGCCCCCGGCCCCTACCCTTTCCCCGGAAGCAATGGAGGCGACCGCGCGCATACCGCTGACGCTGGCCGGCGTTCTCTGGTACAGCTTGGCGAATCTGGGCTATGGGGCGTTCTACGCCTTCAACAACGCCTCGCTGTCACTCTGGCTGCAAAGCTACACACATAACGCTATCCTCTTGCGAATGATGGCCGGGACGCATTCGTTTGAGGGAACCATCATCCAGCCTTTGGTCGGCCTGGCGAGTGACCGCTCGCGGTCGCGCTGGGGGAAGCGGCGGCCATTCATGCTGCTGTTTATCCCAATCAGCGCCCTATTTCTTCTTCTGACTCCGGTTGCGGCTCATCTGCCACCTTCACTGCGGCTTGGCGCGATCATCGCCTGCATTTTTCTGTTTACGATGACTTTCAATGTCGCGGCAGATCCTTACCAGGCCCTGCTGGCTGACATCACTCCGCTCGCCCATCGTGGCCGGGTCACGAGTTTCTGGTTCTTCATGGGCGCACTCGGGCAAGTCCTGCTGTTGCTCCTGCCCATCCCTCTTGGCCTTAAGTTCAGCATGGTCGCGCTGCTGATGGTGGGGACCACTTTTGTCACCTGTATTCTGACGCGCGAGCCTCCTGCCGAAAGCATCAGCGCCCCCCCGCGCTCACGGCGGCACGAGATGGTCGAGTCGTTGCGGGGCGTTCGCACGTTGCGTCAAGCGGGCATCTATCTCGTATTGTTTTTTTTCTTCGGGGCGGGGGTGGAGGCCGTCGTACCCTCACTGACGATCTTCATCAAGACGATCACCAAATGCAGTGACCATCAAGCGGAAACGATGTTCTTGATTCTGATGGTCGCAACTTCACTCGGAACGTTGCCCTGCGGGTGGATCGCGGACCGCATAGGTTTCCGGCGCCTGCTGATGATCAGCATGGTCTTGATCGCTGTCGCTTCACTGAATGGGCTTTGGGTGACGACGTTACCGCAAGTAGGCGTCGTGCTGGGTTTAGCCGGGCTGGGACTTGCAGCACAGAACGCCTCCGCTTATCCACTGCTGACGAGTCTTGTCCCTGCGGAGGAGGTCGGCTTTTATACGGG
>JANLUQ010000730.1:0-1807 GCA_031363565.1 Armatimonadota bacterium
CTTCGGGTCGGAGGCAAGGACAGGGCACGAAGAAGTGTCGGCGAAGAGGTCGAGAAGAAGACGAGAAGGGCGTAGGTCGGTCGTCGGCACGGAGCCAGAGCGTGGCATGTCGGCGGTCGCGATCTAAGGAGAATTGTCTCCAGCATCTGTCCCCACAGGGACATTTTGTCATAGAGTATTTTCCCAGGACTTAACCTGCCCAAACCTTGCCATCGGCCTGAATTTTTCTCCCGAAAGATAGCCATCACCACACCGCTCTGCCACCTTTTCGCGGTGGGCAAGCTTACCAGGTGATGCAGCTAGACATCCAGGGCTTCCGCTCCCTCAAGAACGTCTCCTGGCGACCCGGTGATCTGAACGTCACCATTGGTCCCAACGGCAGCGGCAAGTCGAACCTGCTGCGGATACTGGAAATGATATCGGCGGCGGCATAGGGGCGGTTGGGTCGCAATGTCCAGGCTGAGGGGAGAATGGGAGCGATCGTTTGGGACGAGCAGGTCAGCGATGTCAGCATCTTCCCCACACAGTTCCAGAAGAGCCTGACGGCCAAGTCGCGGAAGCCGGAAACAGTCAACTTCGATGGGCCGCCGGCCGCACTGCTGGGATTTTTTTGCTGGACGCGCACACCCAGTGGCTGCCGGAAGACCACGAAATGACTGGCTTTGTTCCGCGAGATCAACCTGCGAACGGCCTATGACAAGTGCCCCAGTTTGGGGGTGTTGCTGGACGAGATACAGCTCCTCGCTAAACAGGCCGGCCTCTCCTGATTTCTAGTGTCACCCCCTGTGGCACAGTTCACCCTCGGCCGGTGACACAACCCCTCCCCTTCCACCTTATCAGCGTCTATTCTGTTCCCAACCTTACGAGAGCCGGACAAGGGGAAGGCGCAATGGTGGAGGGCGGAAGTGCAGATGGCGGCGCAAGTCAAAGTGTCCAGGGCGCGCTACCACCGCCGTAAAATGATCGCCGCGAAATGGGCCGCCTTACCGAAACTCCGATGCCTGGATTGGGGTTTCGTTTGTTTTCCGCCGACGCGCAGGAGGAATCGCGGCGGTTAAGGGTGAACTTGCGGGAGAATAATTAGGCAGTAAAGAGCATCAAAGAAGCATTGAGTAGGGACTGAGAAAGAGCGTCGAGCGTCAGTCACCCCGAAGGAGTTTTGCATGGAGATCGCAATGGTCGGTTTGGGCCGCATGGGCATGAACATGCTGGAGCGGCTGGCACAAGACGGGCACAAGGTTTATGGCTTCGACACGTCGCCGGACAAGGTGCCTGAGGTGGAGAAGAAGGGTGGAGTCGGCGTCACCGATCTGGGCGAGGCGATCAGCCGGCAGCAGCAGACGCCCAAGGTGGCCTGGATCATGGTCCCGCAGGGCAAATCGGTGGATGAGACCATCGCCAAACTGAAGGCGGTGATGTCGCCTGGAGACATCATTATTGATGGCGGCAACTCGTACTTCAAGGATACCGTCAGGAGGGCTGGGGAACTGGAGCAGGTCGGAATCCGTTATTTGGATTGCGGCACGAGCGGCGGCGTTTGGGGTCTAAAAGAGGGTTACTGCCTGATGTATGGCGGCAGCCCAGAAGCGGCGAGGTTCTGCGAACCCGTCTTCAAGACACTGGCCCCGACCGACGGCTACGTTTACACCGGCGCGTCGGGGTCGGGGCACTACGTCAAGATGGTCCACAACGGCATCGAGTACGGAATGCTTCAGGCTTACGGCGAGGGCTTCGACATCCTGCACGCTTCGGAGTACAAGCTGGACCTGACGGCGATCGCCTCAGCCTGGCGCTTCGGCAGCGTCGT
>JANLUQ010000044.1:0-2271 GCA_031363565.1 Armatimonadota bacterium
TCGGCGAAGCCGCGCTGCTCACGCGCCGCCCGCACGGCCTCTCTGACGCAGCGCCAGCACGGCCATGAGCAGGCCGAGCACGGAAAGGCGTCGGCCAGGGTCACGCACGGGTCTCATTGCGGCCGGAACGGTAGCACGCCAGCGCATCAGGCACATCGCCGCTGCAAAAAACCTACAGCAAGCGGCTGGGCCGGCAGCGTGGCTGGGGTCGTCGAACGACACTGCAGCATCCAGCCCCCCAATCTAACCGATGTTCCTGATCCGTGCCGCCGAACGTGCGATTTTGGTCGTCGATCCCGTGACGCAGGTCATCCTCGGCGTTGCAGGTAGCTTGGCAGGGGGTCGCTTCGGCGCAGCCCTACTTTCCAGGACCGCGTCGGCTCAGGATTGGGCAGGTCCGGCTTGGCGGCACCATGGGGTGTGAGGACCAGCACCGTGTCGCCGCGGGTGAGGGTGACCTCGCCAGCAGCGATGCTAGCTACATCCCATGTCTTTTCGAGAACTTCGCCAGTTTTTAGCACAATCGGCCGAGGAGACGAAGCCGGTTGGAAGATCGCAACGGAGTTGCCGGGCACAATCACGATGCCGGCAAGCCGCGGCAGAACCAAGGCTGGCGCCTGGGCCTGTTCAGGCACTGGCGGTCTTCGTCCAGGTTGGAACAACGGTCTGGCAAGTATAGTCGCGAGCAGGTCAGCAGAGGAAGCTTTCGGCTTCTCACGCGGGGCAGGCGCTTCGCTCTGCTTGACCGAAGGCTGGTCAGCCAACTCTTGTTCACCTTCGCCAGGATTTTTGAAGGTCATGATCTCAAATGAGAAGACAAGCACGAAAAAAAATGCGACAAAGCAACATATTAGAGAGGAAACAACATTTCGCATAAGGTTCATATATAGAAAGTAAACCTGCCGTATTGCATTCTGCAAGGCGCAATTCGACTTAGCTGTGGATGGCGATCGTTCGGGCATGGAGAACGTATAAAGAACAGCTATCTGGCACCCTTGGTGAGGGGTCTGAACGATGGATGGACGAAGGTTCGAGCGGCTGAAGGCGCGGATCGCAGACGGCTTGACGGCCGTCCAATGTCTGGATCTGTCCTCGGTCCTGACCAGGGCCGCCCAGGGCGGGATGGCCGACATCATCGTCGCGCAGGGCGAGAGGATGGTCACGGAGGACCGTATCTGCCGCCACTGCGGCCACGGCGACGTCGTCCTGCACGGCAAGGACGAGAAGGGGCGGCAGCGTTTCCGCTGCCGCAGGACCGACGCGGGCGGCTGTGGCAAGACCTTCAACGGCCTGACCCGGACCGTCCTGGCGCGCATGCGCAAGCCCGACCTCTGGATGGCCTATGCCCAGACCATGCCCGTCCATCTCTCGGTCAAGAAGACCGCCGCGAAGCTGGGCGTGTCGCACGTCACCGCGCACCGCTGGCGCGTCCGCCTGCTGTCCGTCCAGACGGTCCAGGAGAGTGCCACGCTGAAGGGCGTGGTCGAGGCCGACGAGACGTTCTTCCGCACGTCCTTCAAGGGTTCCAGGGGCTGGAAGCGTGGCCATCCGCCCGAGGACCGCATGCCGCGCTACCGCGGGGGCAGTGCGTTGAAGCCCGGGCTGTCAAGCGAGCAGGTGCCCGTCCTGACGGCGGTCGACCGGGGCGACGGCGTGATGGACCGGGTGCTGCGGAGCCGCGCCGGTATCGTCGCGGCGATAGAGGGGAAGATCGAGAAGGGCTCGGTGCTCTGCACCGACGGCCTGGTCTCGTATGCCGAGGTGGCCGGTCGCGCTGGCGCCGAGCACCGGCGCATCAACTCGCCCAGGAAGGACTGGCTGACGAAGGCGAAGGGCCAGAAGCCGCGCCGTCCCGGCGCGCTCGGCCTCGGCCACGTCAACGCCCACCACCAGCGGCTGAAGCAGTTCATCAACTTGCAGGCCCGCGGTGTCTCGACGCGATACCTGCCCGACTACCTCGGCTGGTCCAGGGCCATCCGCAGGCCCGGTTTCACCCCCGTGGACCTCATCGCTGACCCCCTCATCCACAGAGAAGTATAATTGCGCCACTGACACTTGGCGCTTTATTTGTCGCCTTCACACATAATACCAGCCGCCCTTGACCCTGACTTGTGGGGGGATTCCCAAGTTGCTTTGGATGTGAGTCTATGTTCCCCGGGCTTGATTGGGGGTAGGCGGCATGGCCTTGGTTGCAGTCACGCGGGATGATCTGGACAGCGCGGGGCTGCGCGCGGCGGCGGCGGGCACGTCGGACGCCAAGCAGGCCCGGCG
>JANLUQ010000094.1:0-5892 GCA_031363565.1 Armatimonadota bacterium
GGCGAAGAAGGCTCCTGCGAGGTCCGCGTAGGCCGTCCCCGCCTCCCACAGCACGAGGGGCGTAGACGCCAGTATCCCCGCCGCCAGCAGGCCGGTTTTGGCGGTTAGATGCCGCGTGCCGAAGGCATAGACCGCCAGGCAAGCGCCGATGCCGCAGGTGAAGTGGAACAGCTTTGCGAGCGGGATGCCGCCCTCCATCAGCCCATACAGATACCACATCTCGGCAGTGAAAGCAAAGTTTGAATGGCTCTCCCAGGGGATGTAGTAGATGCGATGGGCCTGGAGGTAGAGCTTCGGGTCGGCGAGGTGGTAGGAGAGGCTATCCCATTCGGTGTAACCGATGCTGCCCAGCCCGACGACCGGTGGCGTCCAAACACCGACCAGGGAGATCAAGGCCAGCAGGAGGAACAGGACGGCCACGGCCCAGCCCCAGGGAGGAAGGCGAATACCGGGCCGAAAGGTGTCTTGGAGTTCCCGCGCCATCGCTGGGTGCTGCCGGAAGCCGAGGACGGCGAGCAGAAGCAGAAGGCCGATCCCCGCCGGACGGTACAGCCCGCCCACCAGGCCCAGGGCCAGCATCCCGTAGGCCAGCATCCCCAGGCCGAGTGCCAGGCCGAACAGGTTCCGCTCAAGCCGCGTGGGGCCATCCTCGAGGCGCAGGAGGCGCAGACCGGCCCGGCCCACCGCCGTCGCGGCCCAGGCCGTCACCAGAAATAGCAGAAGGTCCAGCACGCATCATCCTTCAGGCATAGGGAGGAGCCTTGTGTTCGCCCTCGCCTTTTGTCCGCTTCTTTTAATCCCGCAGATCCACTAGCCGTCCGGTCACTCGGGGCCGCGTATCGGAGGCGTCCCAGGTCAGTTCTGTCTCACCCAAAAAGTGCCCGAACCAACCCGCCTGCACGATGGGGACACCGCCCACGACTTTCGGCTCTGCAAGTTTGTTGTGGCTGTGGCCGCCGATAATTAGGTCCAGTTCCGAGCAGGACGCCGCCAGCCGCTCATCTTCGCGCAGGCCGATGTGGGTGAGCGCGACCAGGGCATCCACCGAGGGCCGCAGGGTTTCGATCTGCTGCCGCGCCACGGCGACGGGATCATCGAAGACGAAGGCGCTGACCAGCCGGGCCGTCATACGCGGCGTCACCATCGGCACGGTCAGGCCAAAGACGCCGATCCGCAGGCCATTCGGCAGCGTCTTGACGAGAGAAGGGACGACGGGCAGCGCCTCGCCCTGGTCCTCGCGCCAGCGGATATTGGCGCACAGGATAGGGAAAGCAGCTTTGCCGATCTTGAGCCGCAACAGGGCATCGGCGATGTGGAACTCCCGATTACCCAGCGTCATGGCGTCATAGCCGGTTTCGGACATCAGGGTCAGGATCGGCTCGCCGCCAGGCCGGACGCCGACATTACCCGCCGAAATGGCATCCCCCGAATCCAGCAGGAGGACATTGTCCCGCGCCGCCTTTGCCTGATGAATGAACTCGGCCTGACGGGCACTCAGGTGGTTATGGAAGTCATTCGTGTGCAGCAGGGTGAGTCGGGTCATAGGTCATAAATCCTGCGGACGCTCAGACAGCCTTGCCCTTATAGTTTCGGTAGGGGCGCCGCTCGCCGCGCCCTCTTTCTTTCAGTTACACCCTCTTTCTTCCGGGCGCGCGGCGTGAAGAAGGCGCGATATGAAAAGAGGTAGGATGAGCAGGAGGGCGCGGCAAGCGGCGCCCCTACACGGATATGAGAAAGTGCTGATCTATTGCCGCGCCGTCGCCTCATCCGGTTTGATCCGCGCCAGGTAGGCGGCGACCGCCTCGTCCAGCCGCCCCTGTCGCCGCAGGATCTCCTCGATGGCATCCCGCACGGCCCCCGCCCCACCCGCGCGGGGCGTCACCCAGTCCGCCCGCGCCTTCAGATACTCGGAGGCGTTGGCGACCGCGATCTTCACCCCGACGGCCTCAAAGGCGGGTAGGTCGTTGATGTCGTCGCCGACATAGGCAGCTTCTTTGGCTCGTAGATGGTACTTCTCCAGCAGTTCATTCAGCACTTGGGCCTTATCGCCGCAGTTCTGGATCACGTCTTCAATGCCGAGTTCCGCCATGCGTGTCTCGACGACGCGACTGGCCCGGCCCGAGAGGACGGCCACACGCAGACCCACCGCCTGCGCCATGACGATGCCCAGACCATCGGCCACGTGGAAGGCTTTCGAGTGCCCGCCGCCGTCGCTATACAGCAGCGTCCCGTCGGTGAGGGTGCCGTCTACATCAAGGACGATGAGTTTGACGTTCTGCATACGGTTATTGCTTGGTGTCCGGCGTCTGGCCCAGCTTCAAGCGACCGCCTGGAAAAGCCTTCTTCGACCAGAAGTAAATGTTAGGAAGGAACATGAGCAGCAACGCAGCGAAGAGAAACCTCTCGTCTATATCTCCACTATGGTGCCTCAGAGGCACCCATACAGACAGAAAAAGAAGACCCGTGCTTGTGATGTAGCATAGGCTCTGCGTGAGAGCAACCAGCCGGTGCCGCGTCTCCCGGATGCGGCTGTCCGTAGCTATCCGAGCGAAAAAGAACAGGTGCATGACGAGACCCACAAGGAAGAAGCCACACATGATCCAGTTCAACGTGTACATAGCCTGCTCAACCTTCCCAGCGGCGTTTAGACGATCCCCGCCTTCACCAAGTCCTTCAGCATCAGCATCCCGAGGGGGCGGCCTTCCGCGTCCACGACGGGGGCGTCGCCCGCCTTCTGGCCCGGCAGGGGGTGGAAGTCGTCCAGGCGGCGCAGGCCCTCGGTCGCCAGGAGGTCGGCGGTGACGAGGCCGGGGCGGCGGGTCATCGCATCTGTGACGGGGCGAGTGAGAAGCTGCTGGTCATCCAGCAGATGCCGACGGATATCGCCGTCGGTGATGAGGCCTGAGACGCGGCCCTGCGCGTCGGTGACGATGGCCGCACCCGCGTGGGCGCGGGTGATGGCGAACACAGCCTCTAGCACAGTCCCGGACTCAGGAACGACGGCGACCGCCTCGCCCGTCCGCATGACATCGGAGACGCGTAGGGTCAGGCGACGGCCCAGTGACCCCGCCGGATGCAGGCGGCTGTACTGCTCGGAGGTGAAGCGGCGCGCGCCCATGACGGCCACGGCTAGGGCATCCCCAAGCGCGATCATCGCCGTCGTACTGGTAGTCGGGGCGAGGTTCATGGTGCAGGCTTCTTTTTCGACCGATACGTCCAGCACGACCGAAGCCGCCCGGCCCAGAGTGGAACGCGGGCTGCTGGTGAAGGCGATTAAAGGGGTCTGGAGATGGCTGATCGCGGGCAGGATCGCCGTGATCTCGTCCGTCTCACCGCTATAGGAGAGGGCGATGACCACATCGCCCGGCTGGATCATGCCCAGGTCGCCGTGGACGCCCTCGGCGGGGTGCAGGAACAGTGCGGGCGTGCCCGTGCTGGCGAGGGTGACGGTCAGCTTGTCGGCGACCTTGCCGCTCTTGCCCATGCCGGTCACGACGACGCGGCCTTTGGTCGCCAGCAACAGCCGGACGGCCTCGGCCCAAGCCGCACCGTCCAAATTTTCCGCCACCCGGTCCAGCGCCCGGGCCGCCTCGGACAGCACCCGCCGCCCCTCGGCCAGCCATTCCTCTCGTTCCACATCCATTGTGCTCATTATACAGAGTTCCGCGCGGAATATGCAAGCAGACGCAGTGGCTTAGGGAGGAAAGGAGGCATTCAGTCGTGAATGCTCAGCCTATCGGCACCTTGTGAGCCGAAGGGTATTATCGCCTTGCGGTCGCGCTTGACGACTGGGGCGATCACACCGCTGCGGTTCAAGAGTACCGTCGCGCGCTCCGCTTGAAGCCGGGCTATGCCGCCGCATATTCCGGCCTCGGCACCTCACTTTATCTGGCCAGCAGCCGCACCGAGGCCCACCACGCCTGGCATCAGGAGCTCGGCAGGGGTGATCCGCAGGAGGCTTAGTACGCGGTGGGGCGCATCCGTGGTCCTCTCCCCGCACCAAGTCGCGGGGAGAGGATCAGCTCCTAATGCGTGAACAGCAGGTAGAAGCCCATCACGATAAAGAAGGCGTCAATGACCAGCGCCCGCTGCTTACGCCCGGCGAAGGCGCGGTGCGCTTTTGGGTCGTCTGGCAGTGACTTGGCGCGCTGGTTGAAATAGGCGATGCTGATCGCGCGGAAGAGGAAGCCCAATGCGACCAGCAGGCCGCCGATGATCTTGAACGGGTCCAAAGGCTATCCCACGGTCATCGGTAGTTCGTGAACTGGAGCGGCACATCCAGGTCCTCGCCCTTAAGCATCGCCATCACCGCCTGTAGATCGTCCTTAGCTTTGGCTGTGACTCGTACCTGCTGGTCCTGGATCTGCGCCTGCACCTTTAGGCCCTTGTCCTTGATCAGCTTGGTGATCTTCTTGGCTGTCTCAGTCGGCAGGCCGCTTTTGATGGTGACCACCTGCCGGAGAGTCCCCTTGCTGGCCTGTTCCAGCTTGCCGTACTCTAGAAACTTGACGTCCACGCCGCGTTTGATCAGCTTGGATTGGAGCACGTCGGTCAGAGCGCTTAAACGTGTCTCGTCGTCCGAGTGGAGCGTCAGCTTATCCTTGTCATCATGCTCGATGGCGCTGATGCTGCCGCGAAAGTCAAACCGTGTCTCGATCTCGCGCTGTGCCTGCCCGATGGCATTTTTGACCTCCTGCGGGTCCGCCTTCGAGACGATATCAAAACTGTATTCCGTTGCCATGAGTGTGTCCCCTCTTGTTCCACTGGTGTCACTTGCCCTCTATAATACCCGCCCAGGTCCCAATTTCCCACCCAGGCCAACTCGGCAGACGGGCTAGGATGTGGCGGCGGATATCTCACGCGCCGTTCCGCTCGGGGCCGCAACGCCCGGCTTCCGCCCCAGCCCTGCCACTGCGGTCAGCAGCAGCGCCAGACCCAGCCATTGACCGGTCGAAACAGGCGTGTGCTGGACGAAAAGCCCGAGCAGCAGTGACGTCAGCGGATAGCACAGTTCGGCGAGTGTCGCCACCGAGGCCGGCGTCCCGCGCAGACCGAGGTAATACAGCCTCATGCCGGCAAGGTCCGGCAGAAGCACGATCAGCAGCAGGAACAAGCCCGCATACTGCGTAGGAGACAAGTGCTGGTAGAGGTACGGCGAGAGCGGCGGCGGCGCATAGTGCGACACTCCGACCGGAACCAGAGTCAGCAGGGCAAGGACCGGCACGGCCAGGGCGAACCGGGACCCGGCCAGCAAGCCGGGCGAAAGGGCCGCCATCAGGGAGCGGCCCGCCACCGTCGCCGCGCCCCAAAGGGCGGCAGCGCCCAGGGCGAGCAGGGCCTGCTGTGCGTGGATGTCCATTAGAGACGGCGGCCTTTGGAAGCCGATGAGCAGATAGGCACCCGCCATCGCCGCCGCGCCCCAGCTCCAGAACAGCCACGACCGCCGCTCACCCAGCAGCCAGCCCGCCAGCAGAACTGCGACCAGCGGCTGCGTCTTCTGGAGGAGCACGACGGTCAGGGCGTGGGAAGGATCCAGGCTGAACGCCTCGGTGTAGAGCCAGGTCGCCAGCGCGGACCCACCCCAGCCGATGAACAGCAAAGCCCCCCACCCTCGGACCGACAGCCGGGTAAGCTGATGGCGCTCGCGCCACAGAATGGGCGCGAACAGGAGGGAAAGGGCCAGGTGCTCCCCCAGCACGATGCGGGCAGGGGACCAGCCCGCGCTCAGGGCGGCGGGCCGCAGCAGCAAGTCGCCCCCCCAGAGCATGGCAGCGAGGGCGATCAGGAACGGGGACAGAAATGGGGACAGGAAACGGGACGGCATAGCGGGTGTATGATACCCGATCCTCTCCCCGCGCCAAGTCGCGCCCCTCCCCTCGGAGGGATCTGATC
>JANLUQ010000137.1:0-5206 GCA_031363565.1 Armatimonadota bacterium
CTCGCTCTTCCAGCGGGACTACTCTGTCATCCAGGGGACGACGCTGCTGCTGGCCGTGGTCTTCGTCGCGACGAACCTCGTGATTGACCTGTTGTATGTAGTTCTGGACCCGCGTGTCAAGGCTTTGGAGTCGTGATCCTACCCCCATCGCCGCGCGCCGACCCCTCCCTCGGGTCGGGTGGTGCTAGTCGTGCCTCCGTAGCGCACTGAACAGCGGCGCCAGGGAAGGGTGGATGAAAGGGGGTAGGACTTCTTTTCTTGTAGGCTCTCCGTGGCCGGTGAGGCTTTCAAGTAGAAGTGCCCTGGCAACTATTTACCCACCCATCCCTCGGAGGGAGGGGTCGGCGCGCAGCGACGGGGTAGGATCAGTTCGGAAATATTATGAGCATCATACTGGAACAAGAGCGTGAAGAGCTGATGGAGCTGGGAGAGGCTGCCACGAGTCCCGCCGGGCAGGTCTGGCATCAAATGCGGCGCAACCCGCTGGCGATGACGAGCCTGGTCATCCTGACCTTGATCGTCCTGCTTGCCATCTTCTACCCGATGGTCTCGCCCTACCGCTACGATCATCAGACGAATGATTACAGCGCGCCCTCCTCGGCCCGGCACTGGCTGGGGACCGATGACTCGGGCTACGACACACTGACCCGGCTGGCGGTGGGGGCGCGTATCTCGCTCTTCGTCGGGGCCGGCGTCGAGGCCTTGGTACTGCTGGTAGGCGTCCCCATCGGCCTGATCGCGGGCTACTACGGCAAGGGGCTTGACGTGGCCCTGATGCGCCTGACCGACATGATGTTCGCCTTCCCGGACATCCTGCTGGCGATCCTCATCATGGCGATCCGGGGGCCGAGCCTGCTGAACATCTTCATCGCGCTGGGAATCACCGGCTGGCCCGGCCTCGCCCGCCTGGTGCGCGGGCAGGCCCTGACCTTGCGCGGGCGGGAGTATGTCGAGGCGGCGCGCGCCCTTGGGGTGCCGAGTGGGCAGATCATCACGCGCCACCTGCTGCCCAACCTGCTTTCGCCCATCGTCGTCGCCGCCACCATTGACATCGCGGGCGTCATCATCGCCGAAGCGACTTTGTCGTTCCTAGGCATCGGCGTCCAGGACCCCATGCCGAGCTGGGGCAAGATGATCTCCATACCCTTGGAGTCGGGCTACTACCGCGCCCATCCGGAGCTTGTGATCTATCCCGCGCTTTGCCTTTCGCTGACTGTCCTGAGCCTGAACTTCCTGGGTGACGCCCTGCGCGATGCTCTGGACCCGCGCTCGGAGAAGGGGGCTTGAGGTGGAGTTATTCGAACCATCATGCCGAGCACAACCAGCGTCGTTAGGCCGGCGCTCTATGTAGACGATCGGAAACGTTCGGGGCGGCTCCACCAGAGGAATTCGCTGGGCAGGAAGCTACGGCGCGATGGGCGCGACGTAGGCTGGGAACCCCTTCTTTTGCAGGTCCACGGCGGCTTTGTTCGCGCCGTTCTTGGAGCGGTACGCGCCGGCCTGAACCTTGTAGACCATATGGTCGCCCTCGCGCTCGCTGTGCGTGCTGGCGGTGTAGCCCTGGCCGCGCAGCTGGTCGGTGATGCTGCGGGCGCTGCTTTCGTCCCTGTACGAGCCGGTCTGGACGCGGAACTGGGCTTTGCCGCCCTCCTGGCCGGATTCCGGATCGGTTGGCTTGCCGACGCGCTCGAAGTCGGGGTCAGCGGGGGCTGACGGGGGGATGGGCGGCTTGCTGTCGCCTGGGATGGGCGCGGCGTCTGGGGACGGGGTCGGCGGGGAGGGCGTGTCGCCGCCGCCGCCGCTGTCCGCCGGAGTCGCATCGGACGACTCCTTGGCCGGCTTGGTCTTGACCGGCGGCGGGGCCTCCTGGCTGGCCTCCGTATCGGCAGGCGCGGTGGGGACGGTCCGGTCCACGCGGCGCAGGGTCGGCGCGCTCTCCTCCCGGATGACGATGTGGGGAGCGCCCGGCGCGGTATAGTCGCCATTGGGGCGCGGGCGCGGCGGGGGCAAGACGGCGGATGGAGCCGCCGGAACGGAGAGGGGCGTGGATGGCTGCTGGACGACCTGTTCCGGCGTGCGGGATGCACGCACATCGCCGAACAAATACCCGACGGCGACGCCGCCGACGATGAGGAACACGTAGGCGGCGATGAACTTCAGTGCCCCATTAGAATTGCTGCGTGCCACGATCAAACCCCCTCTGACTCTGCTACCCGTTACTATACGTTGCTTGTGGGCTTTTTGTCAAGATTAGGCCGGAATCTCTGTCCGACACCCCTTGACAAAGCGCGTAGGGAAGGTTACAATAGATTTGCTCGAATCATCGTACAGGGTTCCGCCCCCGCCTCCAAGTCGGGGCTTTGACGGAAAGGCCGGTTCCACAATGTCCCGCCTGCGCCTGCGTACACTGGTCGCCTGCGATAAGACGGTCGTCTCCACCTGGGGCGACATTGATCTGTCCACTTCTCCGCTCCTGCGCGCCCGTCTGAGCGCCCTTGCCGCGCCGGACTGCCGCTGCCTGATTTTGAACCTGGCCCACACCCAATACATGGACGGGACGGGCCTGAGCGTTCTGGCCGAAGTCCACAAGATGCTTTGCGCTGAAGGCGGGGAACTGACCCTAGTTCGCTGCCGGCCCACCGTCGCCCGCCTCCTGCACTTGTCCGGCTTTGACCACCTGCTCACCGGCGAAGAGGGCACCGATTCATGCCGCCCCGTTCAAACTGCATCTAGCAGGATGACGGCCCTGCCCCTTGGCAACGACTGACGCGGTTCATCAGCCGATGGTGAACGTGTATTCCCCTTCCTGAGAAATCGGTTTGCCGTCCTTGACCCCCGGACGGAAGCGCGTCTTCCGAATCGCGGCCAGGCAGGCAGCGTCAACGCCTTCATCACCCGACGAGTGAGTCAAATGCACCTGCGTCGCGTGGCCTTTCTCGTCTATGGTGAAGCCGACTGTCGCGAACTGGTCCCGACCCTCCACCGGTGCCCCCGGCCCGCCGGCCTTCTTCGGCGCGGTGAACGCCAAGATCGCCGCCGTTGTCTTCTCCGGCTGCTCGAAAAACGGGAAGTGGCCGCAGTGATCCAGTTCCACGAGTTGCGAGCCTTTGATGGCCGTGTGGGTCGCCTCCGCCACGGAGAGCGGGATGATGCCGTCCTGTTTGCCGTTCAGAATCAGCGTCGGCACCGTCACCTTCGCCAGCAGCGGCGTGTCGTCGCGGGTTAGGTAGTGGTCGCTGACGATCAGCGCCGCGCCCGGCTCTGAGGCGGGCATGAGGGTGGCGGGGGCAAGGTGGTAAGGTGCGATGGCCGCCCCGATCTGCGCGTAGGCGGCGGCAAAACCGGCCTTCTGGTCGCCCGCGAAATACAGCCCTGCCGGCCCCATCGCCAGGCCTAATGCCCCGAACAGCCGGATCGGATTGTCCGGCGGCAGGGCGCGGAGCTGCATCACCTGGGCGAGATCGGCGTCGTCCTTTGGGTCGGTTCCGGCAAACTTCTTCCCCGCGCTGTCCAGCACGGAGTTCTGCATCTGCGGGACCGAGACCAGGCCGTCCATGTGGATGTAGCCCAAAACGTGGTCGGGGTGGGCCGTCACATACTCCAGCCCCAGCATCCCGCCCCACGAATGGCCTAGAACATACCACCTGTCCACTTTCAAGGACTGCCGGACGCCCTCGATATCGCCCAAGAGGTTTGCGACCGTGTAGCCCTTGATCTCGGCGGGTGTAGGTGCCATGACGTTCGCCACCGTCAGATGCGCCGACTCGCCGCTGCCGCGCTGGTCCAGGTAAACGACATTCAAAGTCTTCTCCAGGCTTGGCCCCCAGGAATAGAACATATGCGCCGAGAACCCCGGCCCGCCGTGCAGGATGACCAGGTACGGGTGCGTCTTGTCTGTCCCGCGCACCCGAAAATGCAGCAGCGCGCCGTTGACCACTTCGTGGTGATCCTCATCAAAAGCGAAGGCGGGAAAAGCGAAGGCGGGCAGGGCGGCCAGAAGCAGCAGGCCACAGAGGACGAATGCCCGCAGGCGAGTTGGGAAACAAAGGCGCATGACATTCTCCTGATCTCTTTGAGGTGCCCGCGCTGAAACCGGCGTCAGTGGTGCAGGTATGCCTCGGAAATGGCGTCGCCGATCTCGATGCACCGAACCTGGACCTGGTCCAGAAACTGATGCAGGCCCTGATCAATGATCTCGTCCGTGGTGATGAAGGACAGGTCCGCCCGCAGGCGGCCCACGAGCCGTTCGGCACGGTTGGAGGCGGGCTGACCCTTCGTGCCGCCGATCTGGCGCAGGGCGCGGTCCACACGGGTGATGGCATAGGCGATGGAGGCGGGGAAGGCGGGGTTGCGGACGAGGTAGGAGACCACCTTGTCGGGCGTGATGCCCAGGCGGTTAGCCTTGTGGAATGCCTCGAACGCGCCGACGCTTTTCAGCACGGCGATCCACTGGTGCTGGTCCAAAGTCCCGTCGAGCTGCTCGGGCCCGAGCAGGATGTGGTATTTGACGTCCAGGATGCGCGCGGTCTTGTCAGCCCGCTCCAGGAACATGCCGCAGTCGAGGAACGCCCACGCCTCATCACGCGGCATCGTCCGGGCGGTGACGCCGTGGAAGAGCAGCGAGGCGTTCTTGACCTGCGAGAAGTAGGAATGTGGGGAGCTTTCCAGAATCTTGTCTGCGTTCCACTGGGTCGCCTCCAGGAAGAACATGTTCAGGCTCTCGTACATCTCCGAGGAGATCATCTCGCGGACGCCCCGCGCATTCTCGCGGGCGCGGCTGACGCAGGACGTGATAGAGTTTGGGTGGTCGCGGCAGAAGGCGAAAAATTCCAGCACGTTGCGCTCGACCTGATTATCGGCGTAGAGGGTCGCGAACAAGTCGGCGTCGCCCGAAATGGCGAGGATCGGCCCCCACAGCGCGGACGGATCGGCCTCGCCACTCTGTGCGAGCGGGAATGCGCCTTCGAGTTCGGAGTGGTACTGGACATCCACGATCCGGGCGGTCGCCTCGGCGCGCTCTACATAGCGCCCGATCCAGAACATGGCGTCGGCTTCACGAGCAAGCATACAAAAGCCTTATCTTTCTGATAGGAGATTCCCGCAAGACCTGGCGACTGAAGTCGCGGCAACGAGTTCACGAAACCTGCCTTCGCAGGTTAAGATTCTGAGTCCGCGAAGGCGGACTTCGTGCTCTTGCTGCCGCGAC
>JANLUQ010000158.1:0-5098 GCA_031363565.1 Armatimonadota bacterium
CTTGGTGCCTTCCCCAGCAAAGCAGGAGACGAGGGCGCGTCAGGAGACGAGGGCGCGTCAGGAGACGAGGGCGCGTCAGGAGACGAGGGCGCGTCAGGAGACGAGGGCGCGTCAGGAGACGAGGGCGCGGCAAGCGGCGCCCCTACAGGCCTAGTCAGGAGAAGAGGGCGCGGCAAGCGGCGCCCCTACAGGCCTAGCGCCTCCCCCGATATTGGGGCTGAGGGCCACTCTAGGCGTCTGCATGACGCGCTCCCCCCACACATAAAAAGACCGCCCGCCATCATGATGGCGGGCGGTCTTGGTCCTCTGAACCTGTCGTTAGGGCGGTTACATCCTCACGCCATGCATCGCGCGGCTCTCTTTGGCCTCTTTTGGCAGGCTGAACATCGGAACGACGGAGAATGGACCACCGCCTTTGTCGTGCATCCCGTGCGCCTTCGCCCAGGCCACCGAGTAGTAGCGCTTGTCTTTGGCGTCATTGGCGACCATTTTGCCGTGATGTCGGTGGGCGGCGTGGGCGGCGGGCAGCAGAGCCAGCAGGGCGGCTGAGGCTACTGCCGTGTGTGTCCGGGGCATTGTTCTTCCTGCCGTGTTCTAGTAGGTGAACTTGTCACAGATGTTGTCTGCATTCCCGTTCGGGGTACTCATATCGGCGACAGGGTAGTCGTGGACCAATTCACAGCCGGTCAAGTCCTTACTGTTAATCAGCGTCGTCGGCCGATACCACTTGGCGTGTCCATCAAAGAAGGTGCAGTTCACGCCCTCGCCATGCCGGTCCCCGACGAGGTCCATGCGCTTGGTCGTAGGGTTGTAAGCGAAGTCCCCGTTGAATGGCTCGACCCAGCTATCGGTGATCGCCACGCCCGCTGGGTCTTTGTCCCACTTCTCGGTGATGACGATGGTCTCTACCGGGTCGGGGATCTGCGCCAGCGACAGGCCCTCAGCAGGACGCAGGGCGATGTAGGAGCGCGGGATGACCAGATTGCCTGACGCATCCGGGCTGAGGGTCGGGCCGCTATCGCTGGGGCAGGTAAAGACGTTGTTGCTCTTGATATATGGCATCAGCGCGTTCCACCAGCGTACCGGATTGGCCAAAACCTTCGGCACGATCGCACCCGTGCGCGAGGCGGAAGGCGTTGCGCTGTTGGCATAGAAGAACAGCCTCTCGTCAGCATCCTGCGTGTACTGCTGTACGGCCAGGCCGATCTGCTTCTCGTTGGAGAGGCAGGCGGTACGCCGGGCATTCTCCCGCACCTTCTGGAAGACGGGAAAGAGAATGGTGGCGAGAATCGCGATGATCGCGATGACGACAAGTAATTCGATCAGCGTGAAGCCCCGGCCTGGAGTGCGGGGGATAGGGCGCAGCAGCGTGGATCCTGACATGGACGTTCTCCTTTTGGTATTGACTCTCTTGCTCGTAAAGTATACCAAGGGAATATAAAGAGAACATTAAGAAACCGCCGTCCGGGGCCATCAGTAGGTATAATCAGCGCTATGACATACGACATCGTCGTGATCGGGGGCGGCCTGCTCGGGGTGGGGATCGCGCGAGATGCGGCAGGGCGCGGCCTCTCCGTTTGCCTATTCGAGCAGGAGGACTTCGGCGCGGGGGCGACCTCGCGCGGGAGCCGTCTGGTCACCGGTGGGCTGAATGCCCTGGAAACGCTGGACTTCACGCGCGTCCGCGAGGACATCCGTGAACGTGAGATCCTGCGCCGGACCGCGCCGCATCTGGTTCAAGCGCAGCCCTGCCTAATTCCGTTCTATGGCCAGGGCGTGCTGGCCCAGACGCGGCTGCGGGCGGGCCTGGCCTTGACCGATGCTCTGGGATTCGACCAATCTTTTCCCGTGCATCAGCTTCTGTCACCCTCCGAGGCGCAGATGCGGGCCCCCGGCCTGCGACCTGAGGGGCTGACCGGGGCGGCGCTGGTGTGGGAGGCCGCCGTGCCCCGGATCGAGCGCCTGGCCCTGGAAATCGCCCTGGACGCCCGCCGACACGGGGCATTGCTGCGGACGCATACGCGGGTCGAGGCGCTTTGCGGCGAGCGGGGACCGCGCGGCCGGGAGCGCATCGCGGGCGTCCTCTGGCGGGACCGCTTGACTGGCGAGGAGGGCCGGACAGATGCCGGCCTTGTGGTCGCTGCCGCCGGCGCCTGGTCATCCGAGCTGGAGACGCCGGCCGCCGGCCGCCCGCGCCTGGTCAAGAGCGTGTCCATCGTCGGTCCGCCGCTGCCGGGGCGCGGCGATGTCCTGGTGTTCCCGCGCGAAGAAGAAGGGGCGCCGCTCGTGGTCACGCCCTGGCCGGGCGCTTCCTGGGCCGGCAGCATCGAGGCCGACTTTACTGGGGACCTCGACACCGCCCATGCCACGGGGAGAGAAGTCTCCGCCCTCCTGCACCTCGTCCGTGGCTTCCTGCCGGACTCGGGCTGGGATGATCCAACGGGCGCGTTGGCCGCCGTGCAGGCGCCGCTGCCGCCCCATGCCTTCTCTTTCGGCGTCGCCGCGCCGACCTATGACATCCGTGACCACGGGGTGAATGGGGACGCGCAGGAAGGGCTGGTGACGGCATCCGGGGGCCGTGTGACCAGTGTGCGCGCCATTGCTGAGGAAGCCGTAGACGTCGCCTGCCGCAAACTGGGCCGGGCGCTCTCCACGCCCCCCTGCCGCACGGACTCCATGCTGCTGCCCGTACCTGCCGGTCCCACACTCGATGCATCGGCCCTGGATGACACCGCCCTGCGCGCCGCTTTGGAGTGGGCGGTCGCCGAAGAAGAATGCCGCACCCTGCGCGACTTCCTCGAACGCCGCTCTGCGCTGTCCTGGGCGGCGGACGGGGGGCGGGCCGCCATCCCTGTCGCCGTGGAAACGATGGCCGCCCTGCTCGGCTGGGACGATGACCGCCAGGCGCGTGAGGTCAAGGCCTATCAGGCAGCCCTGGCGCTGACGCAGGCGTTCCGCGTTCTGTAGGCACGGGCGGAAGACAAAAAAGGCCCGCGACCAGAAGGCTGGTCGCGGGCCGCTTTGCGAGGGCTGGGGAAACGCTCTCAGGGGTTAATTGCAGGCTGGGTGTGCGCCGTTGAAGTCGGTCGCCCAAAGGCAGACATCGCCGACCACCTTTTCGTAGCGGATTGCCTTGACATGCCCGTCCGCGAACTGGCAGTTGATCAGGCTGATATGACGCTGCGGGATCATCTGGATGGCCTGGGCGGGGGTGACAGCGCCGCCCGTGCTCCAGCTCCACTTGGAATTGCCGATGTTCATCCAGTAGCTCTTGTACTGACCGCCCTGATTATTCAGGAAGGCCACATCGCCACTGGTCGGGTCGGTGTTCAGGTTGCCGGTGACCGTCATGCCGCTCTGATTGTTGACATCGGGGCAAACACCGTAATAGGTCGCATCGGTCATCAGGATCGTGCCGGCGGGACGGGTCACTTCCGCCAGCGAAACGATATGGGCCGGGGCGCCGCCGGTGGCATAAGTGCCGGCAGGACTCATCCAGCCGTCGTTATGGCCGTAGCTGTTCTCGCCGCCATAGCCGGTGCCGTTGCATCCGGTGGCATTCTGACCGCACGCATTGGAAGCAGATCCCGTTGGATCGTTCGTGCCAACCCAGGCATTCGGGGCATCAGGGCACTTGAACACATCGTAGCTCTTGACGAACGGCTGAAGCATACTCACCCAGAAGGTGCGGTGCTCGGCGTTCTGGGTCAGGCCGGCGTTCGGAGACGGCCCGCCGTTGGACTGGGCCATCGGGTTGCAATACGAGCCGGCCGGGCCGCAGTCGTAGCGATGGGGGTAGAACATCTCATCCGAGTCTTGCGTGTACTGGATCGTCGCCACGCCGATTTGCTTCAGGTTGCTCAGACATTGGGTGCGCCGGGCGTTCTCCCGGACCTTCTGGAAGACGGGAAAGAGGATGGCGGCGAGAATCGCGATAATGGCGATGACGACGAGCAGCTCGATCAGCGTAAAGCCCGCTCGGCGTTCGGCGCGAGAGCGGATGGGTGTTCCCAGCATATGATTTCTATCTCCTTGACATGACTGCCTACATGTGTCCGCTATTCGTCTGCGGCCACTTATAGTTTACAGCCAGACAAGGAGAGTTTTGATTAAGACAAGATTAAGCTTACATTAAGTTTCTGTTAAGCAGGGGAACGGAGGGCATCAGGCGGGCGGGAGTGGCTGACGGGTCAGGCGTGCGATCTCGCTGCCAAGTTTGTGCGTGATCGCCTCGATTGCCCTGCTGCGCGGCATCCCGGCGAAGTCCTGGGGGCGGATCGGCGGACCGTAGGTGACGACGACCGGCTTGGGAGACCAGCGGGGGGCGATCTTGCCATAGGGCAGGACGCCATTGACGTTTTCCAGGCCGATGGGAACAATCGGCGTCCCCGTCCGCAGCGCGACCAGGGCGACTCCGGACTGGAGAGGCTGCAAGCGGCCATCCTCCGACGCGCGGCCTTCGGGGAACAGCAGGACGGCCTCGCCGCCCTTTAGGACCTCCTCGATGCGCCGCAAGGCCGCCCGGTCCGGCGTGTCCCGGTGGATCTGGATGCCCTGGAGTTGAGCGAAGTATGGACCCAGGACCGGGATTTGGAACAGCTCCTTCTTGCCCACCATCCAGCAGCGGCGCGGGGCGGTGACGAAGATCGCCGCCGGGTCGGCGTCGCTGATGTGGTTTGGGCAGTACAGCACCCCGCCCCGGCGCGGGACATTGCCCTCGCCGCTCGACCGCAGGCGGCCCAGAACGCGCAGGATGAGGCGCAGGGAGGCGAACAGGAAAGGGTAGCTGAGGAAGTAGATCATACCTTGATCTCCCTCATTCGGGCCGCCACCTCGCCTGCTGCCTCCCGCTCGCGCAGAAGCGAGAGGACCGCAAAGGCAAGCCCCATGCAGAGGGCGCAGACGGTGAAGATGACCTGGTAGCCGCCGTGCGCCTCGTGCCGGTTCATGTTGATCAGCGCTCCCGTCAGCCACACCGCGCCCGGCCCGGCCAGCGAGGCCGACGCTGTCTGCAAGCCGACATAGAAGCCGATCTCCTTGGCCGGGACGATCCGCGTGAGCAGCGGATAGGCCGAGGCATTCTGCGCGCCGATCCCCA
>JANLUQ010000188.1:0-6546 GCA_031363565.1 Armatimonadota bacterium
GGCGACTACAGAGATGACGACAGAGATGACGGCAGAGGCGGGGCGGCCTTCTTGCGCTTGGCCGCGATCATCAGCCCGCCGATCCCGAGGGCGGCGAGGGCGAAGGTCAGGACCGATGAGGGTTCTGGAACGGCCGGGGGCACGCCGGGGCTCGGCGTGCCATCGATCTCGAACGCCAGGTCGTGCCCTGCATCGGGATGATAAGGGTTGGTGATGCCGCCAATCGCGCCGCCAGGATTGGAGAAGTAGAACTCCTGCCCATTAACAACCGTGGTTTCTTTGAATGCCCACGCCCCGTTGCCCAAGTTGCGTGTGGTAAAAGCCGTGATGAAGTAATTGCCGGGGTTCAGGTGAATGGACTTGGTGAAGACCAGGTTGCCGCTCGTGTCTTCGGCTCCGCCATAGGTGTTGGTGGGCGTGATGGTGGACACATCCGGCACCGCGGACGCATTCGGCTCCGTTGTGAAGGCAAGGCTGACTGCGCTATTCTTCGTGGAATCTCCGTAGTCCGTTCCGTAGGCGGTGACCTTGGAAATGTCCCACCCGGTCCCGGTCACGGTGAAATCATCAGTGGAGTAAGCAGTATGGGCCGCACTGTCTGGGAAAACTTGGGAGTAGGCGATGAGCGAACTGCTGTTGGAGGACTGTTTGTAAAGCACCTGAGCGTTTGCCGGGTGTGCGGCGGCCAGTCCGAGGCCAGCCAGGATGGCTAGGCTGAGGCTGGCCAGGTTGGTTTTGGGTAAGAGGGACATGAAAAGTGTATTCTTTCTGTGACGGAGATCATTTTCTTCCAGGGCGAACCTGGCCCCACCTTCCACGTCGGAACGCCGGGGGTACTTCAGCGAAACATGGCCCGAGTGCCTGCGGCGGGGGTAGAACGGGACGCCGGTACTTCTACTCCCTGCACAAACCATGCCAAACCGGCAAAAAGACCGGCAATGGTGGAAGATAGTTTCGCCGGGGGCTGATGGCGGGAGCAGCGATCAGCCCCCGAGCGCTTTCTTGGCGGTCTCTAGCGACGACCCCTGGCCTGCTCTCCGGCCCGGCGTTGCCCGTTGCAGGGCGGCGTCGAAGGAAGCTGCCGCCGCCTGCTCCATCTCGGCCTTCCCGGCGGGGGTCTCCCGGTAGATCGCCCGCGCCTGCTGATAGACCTCCGCCGCCCCGAAGTGTTCGGCGAAGTTCCGCAGGGCGGAGATCAGTTCCTGCCGCTCCCTCTGCCGCTCCTGTTCGTCACTCATTGGCCCCTCACTCATTGGCTTCTCGCTCATTGGCTTCTCGCTCCGACTGCGCCAGATCCACGCCGGTCGGCCTGGGCCGCATTGTGTCAGGACGGTTCGCCCCGGCGTCGTCCAGGCTCATGCCGGCAAGGAGCGTGCTGTCGAGCATCCCCCCGAGGAGCTGCCCTGCCGCCGTCCCTTGCCCGCGCGCGACCAGCATCCGCACGGTGAGAAGATCCACTCGCATCTGCTCGGTGTAGGCGCGCAGGCGGTCGAGCTTCGCCTGGGAGACCGTCACCCCTACGGCGCTCCGGTCTTCGCTCTGCTCGTTCGGCGTGTTCGTGTCGTTCGGCGTGTTCGTGTCTTCCTTCATGTCAGCGGCAGTCCTTTCGCTAGGCGGTAGCGGATCACGCGCCCGCGCGGGCAGGTCATGGGGTGCAGCGGCTTCCCGTCCGCGTCCACAGTGACATCCCTCGCCCCGCAGGTGCAGGCGATCTCCACCATCGGCGTCATCCGTTTGCCGCCCAAGCGGCCGTTCGCCGCGCTGCTGGCTTGCTTGCGCGGTGTGCTGGCCGCTCCCATCAGGAAAGCTGAAGCGTGAGGCGGAGAGGAAGGCGTATCCAGTTGCGCCACTGATGCCTCCAAGCATCTTGCTTCGTCACGGTGAAGGTGATCTTCATCTCAATGGTGCCGATTCCTCTTCAGTTCAGGCTCCGATGCGCGGCGGCGGGGGCCAAACTTCACCTTCTTTGAGTTCGGGAATCGGCTGCCCCGATTTAATGGCTTTCCAATACCTCCGCGACGTGTCCAGGAATGCTTGTGTCTCGGCTAACGAACTAAAAGCACATTTTGGAATAACAAAAGCATTCGCCTTAGCGATAAAGAAAAACTGGTAGTCAGCATCTTCCTCGATAGAGAAAAGCGTTTCCCAGGCGATCTTGGTTTCGTTCACGGCAGTCTTCTCAAAAAACCAGGCGGGGCTGATGGCGATTGTATGTTCGCAAAGCAAACCTGGCCTTTGCTTGGCAAGCTTGATCACTCTGCCTTTCGTCGGAGGAAACATACGAACTGCGAAGAACGGCAAAACCAGCAAGCAAAGCAGCAATGTCCACTGTACACGTCCAAGCGTGAGCCAAAGTTCAACAGCAGCCCAAGTGCCGCCGAAGAAAGCAAGCCCCATGACGCCGGAAAAAGTATACATTAGGGACGGGCGGATGAAATGTTTGTGGCGGAGATAGTACAAGCTGAAGCGCCAAAAATCATCCGGCGTTAGCTCGTAGGTAACGTGCATTGTCGTGATCCTCTGATCGAAAAGGGCTGCAGAGATCAATTCTCTGCCACCCCTACACTTTCCTGCTACCAGCTTAACTGGATTGTGCCATAATTCGGGCACAACTGGCTGAAGACATTGGCCGCTCTTTTCGAGGACGCGAGGGGAAGGAGGGCGCGATGAATCGCGCCCCTACACCATTCCCCCTTCTGCCCGCGAAGGCGGGGAGATGCAAGGCTAAAGCACGAGGGTTCAGCCCCGTGTCATAACATAAGCAAAAAGGCCGTGGCATTGCTGCCACGGCCTTTCTTTTGCTGCCTTACCGCTTGGGCCGGAACCGGGCGCGGGGGGCCTCATCGTCCGACTGGGCCAGGGGCGCATCGGCGGCGGGGACTGCCGCCGCGACGGGGGCTGCCGCCGCGACATCGCCGGTGCCTTCGGGCTTGGGAGGCTCGACTCTGATGGCGCTCTCGGAGCGGTCATTGCTGAAACCGCCGCGCCCGCCACCGTTGCCGCCGCGATCTCCGCCGCCGCCGGGACGACCACCACGGTCACCACCGCCGCCGGGGCGTCCGCCGCGATCACCACCACCACCGCCGCCACCGGGGCGGGGGGGCCGGCCCGGCTCGGGGTTGGCTGGGTCGAAGGGCTGGTCCAGGCCGCGCGCGGTCAGGTTGACGCGCCCCTGGCCGTCCACCTCGGTGACACGGACCTTGATCTTGTCGCCCATCTTGACCACGTCCTCGGGCTTGCCGATGCGCTCATCCGAGTCGGTGAGCTGGGAGACATGGACCAGGCCGTCCTTGCCGGGCATCAGCTCGACGAAGGCGCCGAACTGGAGGAAGCGGACGACGGTCCCCTCGAACTCGTCGCCGGGCTTGACCGTTCGGGTCAGGTCCTCGACCGCCTTGCGGGCGGCCTCGCCGGCCGCACCGTCCACGGAGGCGATGTAGACCGTTCCGTCCTGCTCGATGTCTATCTTCGCACCGGTATCGGCGGTGATCTTCTTGATGGTCTTGCCGCCGGGTCCGATGACCAGGCCGATCTGCTCCGGCTCGATCTGGATCGTGAAGATGCGCGGGGCATACAGGGACAGGTTCTCGCGCGGCGCGGGGATAGCCTGCGTGATCTTGTCCAGGATGAACAGCCGGGCCTCTTTGGCCTGCTGGAAAGCCTGCACGAAGACCGCACGCGGGACGCCGCCGATCTTGGTGTCGAGCTGCAAGGCGGTGATGCCTTCGGCAGTCCCGGCGACCTTGAAGTCCATATCGCCGGAGAAGTCTTCCATACCCTGGATGTCGGTCAGGACAGCGTACTTGCGGCCTACGCCGCCCTCGCCGCTGCCTTCCGGCCCTTCGATCAGGCCCATGGCGATGCCCGCGACGGGCGCCTTGATCGGGACGCCCGCGTCCATCAGGGCCAGTGTCGAGCCGCAGGTGGACCCCATGGAGGTCGAGCCGTTGGATTCAAGCACTTCCGAGGTCAGCAGCATGGTGTACGGGAACTGCTCGCGGGAGGGGATGACGGCGCGCAGGGCGCGCTCGGCGAGTGCTCCGTGGCCGATCTCGCGCCGGCCCGGCCCACGCATGGGGCGCGCTTCGCCGACCGAGTAGGGCGGGAAGTTGTAGAAGTGCATATAGTGCTTTTCGCTGTCTTCTTCCAGCGTATCCACCATCTGTGCATCGTCGCCCGAGCCGAGGACGAGGGTGGTCAGCACCTGGGTCTGACCGCGCGTGAACAGGCCGGTGCCGTGGACGCGCGGGAGCAGGCCGACTTCGCAGTCAATCTTGCGGATGTCGGTCGTGCTGCGCCCGTCGGGCCGCTTGCCTTCGGTCAGGATGAGGTCGCGGAGCTGGTCCTTGACGGCCTTGTCGGCGGCCTCCTTGATGTCGGCGATATTGTCTGGGTACTGGTCTTTAAGCTGCTCAACCACATCGTTGATGAGCAGGGTCAGGCCAGCCTCACGGGAGGACTTATCGGGGTCCTGGAGCCCCGCACGCAGGGTGGAATTGAAGCGCTCCTGGATGACTCCCAGGATCTCGGCGTGAACATGGTGCAGGGGGACATTGGTCTTGGGCTTGTTGACCAGGGCGGCCAGCTCGCGCTGCATGGCGCAGAGCTTGCGGCAGGCCTCATGCGCGAAGTCCATAGCTTCCAGCATCTTCTCTTCACTGACCTCGGACGCGCCGGCCTCGACCATCGCGATGGCATCGTCGCTGGCGGCGACGATCAGGTCCAAGGGGCTTTCCTGCTGCTCGGGGAAGGACGGGTTGAGGATGAACGCACCGTCGGCATCGAGGCCGACGCGGACGCAGCCGATGGGGCCGTTGAAGGGGATGTCGGAGACCATCAGCGCGGCCGAGGCGGCGGTGACGGAGAGCACGTCGGGGGAGAACTCGGGCTGGTACGAGAGCGGCATCACGATGATCTGGGTCTCATTCCGCATCCCATAGGGGAACAGTGGGCGGAGGGGACGGTCAATCAGGCGGCAGGTGAGGGTGGCCTTCTCGCCGGGGCGGCCGCCGCGCTTGATAAAGCCGCCGGGGATCTTGCCGTTGGCGTACTTTCTTTCCTCGTAGTCACAGGTGAGCGGGAAGAAATCAAGGTGGGACTTTGGCTCTTTGGACATCGTGGCAGTCGCCAGGATGATCGTGTCGCCGTTCGAGAGCAGGACGGAGCCGTTGGCCTGCTTGGCGAGTTTGCCGGTGCTGATACGCAGTGTTGCGCCGCACCATTCGGCCTCTACAAATTGTTCCATATGTCTGTTTTCATTTCTCCATTTACGCCGTTTATTTACGTTACGCCGTCCAAAACAAAAAGCCCCCCGCGCGGTTTAAGTCGCCAGGAGGCATCTGCTTTTTTGAGGCCGCGCCGGGCGTCGAGGCCGAGCGGGACCGCAATTTTAATGCTTGCTGCGGATGCCAAGCTTGGCGACAAGCGCGCGGTAGCGGCTGATGTCTCTGGCCGCCAGATAGTTGAGCAGGCGGCGCTGCTTGCCGATCTGCACCAGCAGTCCGCGCGTGGTGTGGTTGTCATGCCGATGCACCTTAAGATGCTCGGTCAGGTTCTTGATGGAAGCGTTTAGCAGCGCGATCTGGACTTCCGGCGAGCCGGTATCCGAGTCGTGCGTTCTGTTGCCGTCAATGACGACTTCTTTCTGTTCTTTGAGCAGAGCCATTTAGCTCTTTTCCCCCTTGTGCGTTTTAAACCTTGGTGTATTCGGCACAGTGTACCCGGTCGGGGCGCATGGTGTCAAGTCAGCGGCGATGCACGTTTCCCTTGTAGTTCCCTTGTAGTTCCGCTGTAGTTCCGCCGCGCGTAGTCGTCCTGGCTCCACTGGCGATCCATCTCCAGGCCGTTGCTGAAGTCGTGGCCCAGCATCTGCATCTGCTGGCCACGCAGAATCACTTTCCGCCGGACCTCGGCCAGAAGCATGGCCGTCAGCGCTACTGGATGATGCGCGGCCCGCGCGGGAGCCGCGCCTTGCGGTCGTCGGCCTGCGTCTCCGGCTCCGGCGCGGCGGGGGCCGGGGCGATCTTGCCGCTCTGCCGTGCCTCCACGCGGTTGGCATCGGAGATCAGGCTATCCGGCATATCCGACCAGAAGCGATAGAGGTGAATCATTGTCACGATGGCGAGGGCGGCAACGGGGGCAGCAAACAATGTCCCGACGATGCCGTTGATCTCCAGGCCCGCGAACAGGACGAACAGGACCAGGACTTCGTGCAGGCCCAGGGCGCTGCCGACCAGCTTAGGGTACAAGACCTTGCCGCCGACCTCGTTGATGGCGACGAACAGCACGACCACGGCGATGGCCGCTCCGACCGGGCTGTGAATATGGGTCGGGGTAATGAGGGCGATCAGGACGGCGGGGATCGCCCCGATGTACGGCCCGAAAACTGGAATGAGGGAGGCGACAACCACGAACAGGCCGATGATCAGCCACGGGCCAATCCCGATCGCAAGGCAGCCCAAAGCCGCCGCCGATCCCATAATGAGCGCGATGATGAGCTGACCGCTGACGAATCCGCCCAAAATCCGGCTGACATCGGTTTCCCAC
>JANLUQ010000201.1:0-1786 GCA_031363565.1 Armatimonadota bacterium
GATACGGGTTCCTTTCTGGTCCTCTGGCCGATCCTCTCCCGTCACGCGAGCGTGCCACCCTCCCCTCGGAGGGAAGGGTTTCGGACAGGAGGAGAGAGTTTAAGACCCCTGGAGGAAGCCTGCCTCTGGTCAAGCGGCGGGGGCTTCCATTCCGAAACCCTTCCCTCTGAGGGGAGGGTGGCACGCTCGCGTGACGGGAGAGGATCGGCCAGAGGACCAGAAAGGAACCCGTATCATGTCCCTGCTCCCTTTGACTCGTGCCGACCTGAAGCGCCTCTGCGCTATCGAGGCCGGCGACACTTCGCAGGATGCCGGATTGGATGACCTGCTGGCAGCCCAGCAGCCGGTCTTGGAATATGCACTCGACCCGGCGATCCTCCGGGCGGCGGCCTCACCCACCGCCGATGGGGGCCTGCGGGCGACCCTCGTGCTGGGCCTCGCCGAGAGCCTGGCGGGCGAGTGGCTGCGGGAGCAAGCGCGCGCGCCGGGCGCGGGAGACGATTTCCACCTCGGCCCGCTGTCAGTCAGCGCATCTCGCACGGACGGCCCGGCCCAGCTTGGCGAGCGGCTGGCGACGCAGGGCGTCAGGCGGCTCGCGCCGTTCGGGCGTGCCCCGAAAAGCGTTGGCACCGACGCGGCCGCAAGCATTGTCGGCGGCGTGCCCGACGGCTCCTCCCGCGCGCCGCTGCTGGCACAGACGATGCTCCTTCAGGCCGCGTGGAACGGTGAGACCGGGTGGGGCGGCGAGGAGGAAGGCCGATGAGTCTCGCGACTTCCGCCGATGCGGCGCACGGGCGGCGCGTGTCCGCCCTGTTCGCCCGCAACGGCGAGGCGTTCATCCTGATCCGGTCCGGGGAGAACCGCCCCCACCACGGCCTGTTCGCCCCGATGGACGGGCAGACGGTGGGGACCTATTTCGATGCCAACGAGTCGGTGGGCCTGCTGCGGCCTGCGCTGTCTCTGTACCTGGATGGCGCGGAGTCGGACCCACCCATCTCGGGCGACGTGTTCTTCCGCGACGGCCGGTTGTGGACCGTCCGCAAGACGCATTTCTTCCGCCTGGGCAGCGTGCCGCTGCTGATCCTGGCGCTGTGCGATTAGATAGAACCCACCCTGCGACAAGTCGCGGGGTGGGTTCCCGAAAGGTAAACGACCATGACCACCTTGACTGCTGATCCCGCCTCTGACTGCTCCGCCCTGCTGGCCCCGACGCAGGGCTACCCGTGGCACTCGCTGCCGCTGGACCCGGAGCGGCTGTCGCGCTATCTGGGAACCTGCCTCGCCCATGGCGTCGGCTACGAACTTGGGGCGAAGGCGCACGACCTCTTGGCGATCCCGCCGGATTATCACGCCATTGACTGCTCCGGCTGGGTCCGGGCCGCCGTCGCCGTCGCCACCGAAGGTCGGGTCACGATGCCGGACGGCTCGGTGGTCCAGAACGACTGGTGCGCCGCCCAGGGGCTGAAGCGCAGCGATTTCGCCGGATGCCGCCTGCGGGATGGCCTGACGCGGATCGCCTTCATCCGGGCGAACGGCTTTCACCCCATCGGCCACGTCTATTTGGCGCGGAACGGGCGGACGTTGGAGTCGTTCGGCGGCCACGGGCCGGGCAGCCGCCCCGTCACGACGCACATCCTGAGCGCCGAGACGACGGACGTGTATGTGCTGGCGGTGCGGCTGTAAGTCTCCTCTCCCGTCTCGCAAGCTCGCCACCCTCCCCTCGGAGGGAAGGGTTCCGGAGAGAAGGGGTCCAGAAAGAGTCAGGAAAGCCTGCCTCCGGTCCCGG
>JANLUQ010000209.1:0-6870 GCA_031363565.1 Armatimonadota bacterium
TCCGACGCCACCGACCGCCTGCTCGCCTATGCCGAAACCGTCAAGGGCACGTCGGCCACGACCGAGAAGGTCGAGGAGGTCTGGCGATCGAGGCCGGTCGAAGAGCGCCTGAGCCACGCCCTGGTCAAAGGCATCACGGACTTCATCGAGGCGGATACCGAGGAGGCCCGGCAGAAGTACCCCAAGCCGCTCGAAGTCATCGAGGGGCCGCTGATGGCCGGCATGAACGTCGTCGGCGACCTGTTCGGGTCCGGGAAGATGTTCCTGCCACAAGTCGTCAAGAGCGCGCGCGTCATGAAGCGCGCCGTGGCCGTCCTGCTGCCCTACATGGAGGCCGAGAAGCTGGCCTCGGGCAACACGCAGGCCCGCGCCAAGGTGCTGATGGCAACGGTCAAGGGCGACGTGCATGATATCGGCAAGAACATCGTCGGCGTCGTGCTCGGCTGCAACAACTACGATGTTATTGATATGGGCGTGATGGTCTCCGCGGACAAAATTCTCGCCAAAGCTCGTGAGGAAAACGTGGACGTCATCGGCCTGAGCGGCCTGATCACGCCCTCCCTCGATGAGATGACGCACGTCGCCCGCGAAATGCAGCGGCAGGGCTTCACGGTCCCACTGCTGATCGGCGGTGCGACCACGAGCCGCGTCCATACGGCCGTCAAGATCGCCCAGCATTACAAGCAGCCGGTCATCCACGTCCTGGATGCCTCCCGCGCCGTCGGCGTGGTCAGCGCCCTGGTCAGCGACGACCAGAAGCCCGCCTACATCGAGGAGATCGCGCGTGAGCAGCAGGCGGCCCGCGACCTGTACGCCGGCAGGCGAGCCGACAAGAAGACCTTGACGCTGGCTCAGGCGCGCGCCAACCGAACGCCTATCATTTGGAAGTCTGAGGACATCGCCAAGCCTTCCTTCACGGGCGTGCGGGTGGTCGCCAACCTGCCCTTGTCTGAGTTGGTCCCGTTCATTGACTGGTCGCCCTTCTTCCGCGTCTGGGAGCTGCATGGCCGCTACCCGGACATCCTAAAGGATGCTGTCGTCGGCGAGAGCGCGACCAAGCTCTTCGAGGAGGCACAGGCGCTTCTGGCACAGCTTGTCTCCGACAAGTCGCTGCGGGCGAACGGCGTCTATGGCTTCTTCCCGGCCAACAGCGTTGGCGACGATATTGAGTTATACACGGATGAGGGCCGCGAGACTGTCCTCTCCCGCTTCCACACGCTGCGTCAGCAGGGCGAGAAGTCCGGGGACAACGCCAACAAGGCTCTGGCGGACTATATCGCGCCCAAAGAGACCAACCTGCCGGACTACTTCGGCGCCTTCGCTGTCACGACGGGCCTCGGTGTGGAAGAGCTTTCCCGCAAGTTCAGGGATGACCTCGACGACTACAACGCCATCATGGTCAGCGCCCTTGCCGATCGCCTAGCCGAAGCTTTCGCCGAGTACCTGCACAAGAAGGCGCGTGAAGCCTGCGGCTACGGCCTGGATGAAAGCCTTTCCACCGAGGACTTGATTAAGGAGCGCTATCGGGGCATCCGTCCCGCGCCCGGCTACCCGGCCTGCCCCGACCACACCGAGAAGCGGACACTGTTCGGCCTGCTCCATGCCGAGAAGAACGCCGGGATCGAGCTGACCGAGAGCATGGCGATGATGCCCGCCGCCGCTGTCTCCGGCTTTTACTTCTCGCACCCAGCGGCTAAGTACTTCTCGCTCGGCAAGATCGAGAAGGACCAAGTGGAGGACTATGCCTGCCGCAAGGGAATGGACCTGCCGACCATCGAGCGCTGGCTGTCGCCCGTTCTGAATTACGACCTGGAGTAGATGTGAGGACCATTCAAGAGGCATGAGGATACCGATCGTGTAGGGGCGGGGTCCCCCCGCCCTCCACTCTTTTCCTTGTGTTCATATCCTGTGTCCGTTGTACGCCGGGCACCTCCGAGCCTCGGGTTTTCAATCCGTGGTTTGCTCTACTGTTGCCCGGTCTCCGGGTCCCATACCGTGGCAGCCGCAGGGTAGGCGGTTCATTTTGTACCCAGCCTGGGTGAAAAACATGGGATAAAATTGGGGAGCCTCCTTGCTTTTCTTCCCGAACCCCATTGACAAATGTACGCGCTTGTGACATAATTCACAAGAAGCGCGAACGGGGAATCCTGACCCGAAATCATCGCGCGGTCACTGTTCACAGAGGGGAACGTTATGCTTCCTGTCGCACCGCCGCCGACACCACAGATCTCCGATTATATCCCGCTGATGATCATCTTGATCGTCGCCGTCGGGCTAGCCTCCGTTCTCGTCGGGCTGTCCTGGATACTTGGCCCCAAGAAGCCGTCCGCCGCGAAACTCGCCCCCTATGAGTGCGGCGTGACGCCGGTTGGGTCGGCACGCGAGCGGTTCCCCGTCAAGTTTTATCTCATCGCGATGCTGTTCATCGTTTTCGACATCGAGACCGTTTTCCTGTATCCCTGGGCGGTTTCCTTCACGCGCTGGAACAACCACGCGCTACAGGTGTTTAGCCTTATGGAGATGGTGGTTTTCATCATCGTCTTGTTCGTCGGCTACATTTACGTTTGGCAGAAAGGCGCGTTTGAATGGGAGTAGAACAGAATCTCGGAGTCCTCACCGTTCCGCTTAACAAGGTCGTCAACTGGGCACGGCGCAACTCCGTCTGGCCCGCCACCTTTGGCCTGGCCTGCTGCGCCATCGAGATGATGGGCAGCACGAACTCGCGCTATGACCTCGCTCGCTTCGGCAGCGAAGCCTTTCGCGCTTCGCCTCGGCAGGCCGACCTGATGATCGTCGCGGGCCGCGTTTCCAGGAAGATGGCCCCCGTCCTGCGGCAGATCTACGATCAGATGCCCGAACCGAAGTGGGTCATCTCGATGGGCGACTGCGCCTCCTGCGGCGGCGTCTTCAACAACTACGCCATCTTGCAGGGCGTGGACCAGATCGTCCCCGTAGACATCTACGTTCCGGGCTGCCCGCCGAACCCGGACGCCTTGATCTACGCGATCAATCAGTTGCAGAAGAAGATCGACCGCGAGCATTTCAGCGATAGCCGTTAGCCTCATCCGAAGCCGAGTGTTTGAAAACCACTCGGCTGGGGATTTCCCTGCGTCCGAAGGACGCCTTTCCTGGCGAGTGGTTTTTAAACACTCGTCCGCTCTTGGAACCGCTGGTAAACTATGGACTACGATGTACGCCTCGGCCTGACGCCAGCCGACTTGCAGCTCCGCGAGATCTCCGTCAAGCGGCCCGATGAGTGGGTGGACCTGAACCCCGACGACTGTGTGGAACTGCGGCTGATCCAGGAGAACTTCCCCGGCTCCGTCGTGCAGACGCGCTTGTTCCGGGGTGAGAAGACCATCATTATCGGCAAGGCTAATGTCGTCGGTGTCTGCAAATTGCTGCGCGATTCTGCTGAAACGAACTACAACTACTTGTCCGACATCACCTGTTTCGACCGGCTGGACCTGATCGACGAGGATGATGAGGACGAGATCCAGTTCGAGGTCATCTACAACCTCTACTCGATGGGTACCTTCCAGCGCCTCCGCCTCAAAGCTCAGGTGTCTGAGGACGATGCGGCCATTGATACCGTAGAAGGTGTCTGGCCGAACGCCAACTGGAACGAGCGCGAAGTCTATGACATGTTTGGTATCAGCTTCAACAACCACTCGGACCTGCGCCGTATCCTGATGCCCGACGACTGGGTCGGCCATCCTTTGCGTAAGGACTTTCCGCTGGGCGGTGAAGAGATCGAGTTTTCACACAACGTCCGAGGCCAATAGACCGGGGTCATTAGAAACGAGTCATCTGTATGGCAACTATCGAGCGTGAGTTAACAGCACCGGCAGCGTCGGCACCGACCATTCAGCGGCTTGGCGCGGGCATTGATGCCGAGCGCATCCAGACCGACGACGGCGACCTGATGATCGTCAATATGGGGCCGCAGCACCCTTCCACGCATGGTGTCCTGCGCCTCGTGGTCGAGCTGGACGGCGAGAACGTCATGAAGGCGACGCCGCACATCGGCTATCTCCATACGGGTCTCGAAAAGACCATGGAGAACATGACCTACTACAAGGCCCTGACCATCACAGATCGGGAAGATTATCTTTCCAACCTGATGAATAATCTCGCCTACTCCATGGCCGTCGAGAAGCTGATTGGCTGCGAGATCCCCCCGCGCGCCCAGCGTCTACGCTTGATCCTGAACGAGTTGGAGCGCATCGCCTCACACCTGCTCTGGCTCGGGACTCACGCGCTGGACATCGGGGCTATGACGCTGTTCTTCTACACCTGGCGTGAGCGCGACCAGATCCTGGACATGAAGGAAATGATGTCCGGCGTCCGCATGATGACCTCCTGGATCTGCCCCGGCGGCCTGCGCGGCGACATGCCGGAGGGTTGGTTTCACAAGGTCAACCGCTTCGTTGCCGACTTCCCGCGTCGTCTGGACGAGTACAACCGGCTAATCGCCAAGAACCCGATCTTCATCGAGCGCCTTTCCGGTATTGGTATCATCTCCGCCGAGGATGCCGTGGCCTGGGGCCTAAGCGGGCCGACCCTGCGTGGATCGGGCGTTGCCTGGGACATCCGCAAGGCGAACCCCTACACCGGCTATGATGAGTTCGAGTTCGACGTGCCTACCGGCAAGACCGGCGACGTGTACGACCGCTTCCTGTGCCGCATGGAGGAGATGAAGCAGAGCCAGCGCATTCTCGTCCAGGCCCTGAAAGATGTTCCCGGCGGCCCGGTGATGACCAGCGACCGAAAGATCGCCCCACCGCCCCGTGCCGAGTTGGACACTTCGATGGAGTCGCTCATCCACCACTTCAAGCTGTTCACTGAAGGCTATCACCCGCCCATCGGCGAGTCATATGCTGCCGTGGAAAGCGCGCGCGGCGAGAAGGGCTACTACATCTACAGCGACGGTTCCAACAAGCCCGCCCGCGTCAAGATCAAGGGGCCGTCGTTCAACAACCTGCAAGCCCTGCCAAAGATGGCCGAGGGCCGCATGATCGCCGACGTGGTGGCGATCATCGGCTCCATCGACATCGTGCTGGGTGACATAGACCGTTAGGCTGCGAGAAACCATGTTCACCGAAGAAGCGAAGAAAAAGCTCGACGTTATCGTCAAGAAGTACCCGACCAAGAAGGCCGCCCTGCTCCCTGCCCTGTGGCTGGCGCAGGAGGAGAACGATGGCTGGCTGCCGCGCGAGGCCATGAAGGAAGTCGCTGGCTACCTCAACCTGCCGCCCGCCGATGTGGAGGGCGTGGCGACTTTCTACACGATGTATAACAAGGCCCCCGTGGGCAAGTACCACCTAGAGGTGTGTCACAACATCGTCTGCATGTTCCTTGGCGCAGATCAGCTCATCGAACACATCGGGGACAAGCTGGGCATTGATAAGGGCGAGACGACGCCCGACCGCAAGTTTACCCTGAATGGCGCGGAGTGCCTCGGTGCCTGCGCGAACGCCCCCTGCATGATGGTCGGCGACACCTACTATGAAGACCTGACGCCGGAGATCGCCGACCGGATCATTGACGAACTCGCGAGAAAATAGCTGATACAGCCTGTGCGACAACCTCCGAAAACACACGATGATGTAGTGACCAACCCTTATTAGGAGTAAACTACAGCGTGGTAACGGAAGAAGAACTGGTCGGCATTTGGGTCACTGACCCTGTACATGGAACGCGCCTGGCGGCCGCAATCCGCCACTATGAGGTCCATGGCGCAGAATTAGGCGCGGACGATTTGGATCAATACGTTCGAAAAGCGGTCGCCTTCAGCCAGGAGGCCAAAAAGCGCAACGGGCTTGGAAAAATCGTCGGCGGTCTGATACCGAATGTTCGGCGGTGGAAGAAGCTAGGCAAATACATTGACGTCGCCACAAATGGGGAAATCGTATCCTTCGGCAGAGATTATGCAGCAGACAACATCAAGTAGATCGTCCATGCTGGTGGATCAGGTGCTTCAACTCCAAAGGGAGTTCAGAGGGCCTTTTCCCTACGCGGATTGTAGTAAACTCTGGAAACAAATCCAGGAGAACTACTTACAAGAGGCTGCGCGATATGAAGATCTGATTCCCGACCTAGACTCGTATTTCTACATCGTCGATGCCCATGCTTCCAGCGTGGAAGAGTTGGTCAAGTGGGATGGCATAAAGATGGTGCAGGCGCATGGCCTCTTGAAGAACTCGTTCTACCAGATGCATACCCGCTATAGGCCAATTGAATCGATGATTAATCAAATCAACACACCTGTTCTCTACGAGAAGGTAGCAATCAGCAACCAACTCAGGACCATGCTGCTTACGATAATAGCTGATCAAATGCTCAACCAAAACCGCCTCAACCTCGCGCGTCAAGAGCGGTTTCTTACCCCGAGCGCATGATTATTAGTACACGACTTCGCACGCAAGTAACGGATGCGCCCCGCAAGGGGCTTAGAGAAGGTTTCTCACCATGGCGACCGAACAGATTCAACTGCTCTTCAAGCACCGGCACGTTCCCGGCATTGACGACATTGATGTATATATGCAGCACGGCGGCTACGAGTCAGCGCGCAAGTCGCTGACGATGGACCACGACGCCATCATCAAGGAAGTGACTGACTCCGGCCTGCGTGGGCGCGGCGGCGCGGGAGTTGGCACTGGGTTCAAGTGGAACGCGGTTCCCAAGAATTGGGACCAGCCGCACTACCTCGTCATCAACGCCGACGAAGGCGAGCCGGGCACGGCCAAAGACCGCGAGCTGATGACTAAGGTGCCGCACATTTTGATCGAGGGGTGCATCATCGCCGCCTGGGCCATTCGCTCCAGCACCTGCTACATCTACATCCGGGGCGAGTATGTCCATCCCGCC
>JANLUQ010000232.1:0-10944 GCA_031363565.1 Armatimonadota bacterium
GTCCTCAGAAGGACGACGCGCTATCTATCCCGCCCATAAATGGACGGGCCTTCCGCGCTTTTCGGTAACCACAAGATTTCTGCTTCTTGACAGAAGGCTGCGACTCTTTTCCCTTTAGACCCCTTCCCTCCGAGGGGAGGGTGACGAACTTGTGAGGCGGGAGAGGACTACAACGCCACCGTCTTGCTCGGTCCGGCCCCCAGCACCTCAGCGGGGTCCCGCCAGCCCATGCTCTGCCCGTCGCGCATCATCAGGACGGCATCGGCCCCTTGAAGCATTTCGGGGTCGTGCGTGACCACAACCACCGTTCCCCGCTCCCGATAGGCCGAAAGCAGGTCTACGACCAGGTGCCCGTTTGCGTGGTCGAGCGAGGCCGTCGGTTCATCTGCGAAAATCACTTCGGGGTCGTTCATCATCGCCCGTGCCACGCAGACGCGCTGCTTCTCGCCGCCGGAAAGTTGCGAGGGGAGCTTATCGGCCATGTCCCCGATGCCGAGCTGCTCGAAGTAGCCCGCCGCCTTCCGGCGCGCGGCGGCGTCCAGGATCGGCGCTCCCATCAGGACATTCTCCATCGCCGTTTGCCAGACCAGCAGGTATGGCTGCTGGAAGACGAACCCGAACCGCTGGCGGCGCAGGTCAATCAGGTCCAGGTCGGAGTGCTTGCCGTAGCAGTAGTCGCCGATCTGCACATCGCCGCCCGTCGGGCGCTTCAGGCCGCTCAGGATGTAAAGCAGGGAGGACTTGCCGGACCCGGACGGCCCCATGATGCCCACGAACCTCTTGTTTGGGATCTCGATGCTGACTTCGCGCAGGGCATAGGTTTGTCGTGCGGTATGTGGAGTCGGTGGTCGTCCCAGCAGCCGATTTGTGAAGTCGCGCAGAGTATCCGCTCCCTCTGCGCCGTCATTATAGACCAGCGATATCTTGTCGGTTGACAGAACGGTATCAGTCACTCTTTCGGCTGCTCTTTCGGTTATTCTTTCAGTTACTCTTTCGGTTACTCTTTCGGTTACTCTTTCGATCACGCTTAACGCCTCTCTATGATAGTCACGGGGTCGAGCCGGGCCAGGCGGACGCTGATGGTCGCCACAGCGAACAGCGTGATGAAGACCGGGATGGGCAGCGTGTTGAAGTACGAGAGGGGATCGCCCGGATTGATCAGCATCCCACGCGGCTCGAAAACGCTCCCCTTCATGGCGCTGAGGGCACCGAAGTTGACCGCGACGCCCAGCAGCCAGCCCAAAGTCGTCAGGATGGCCGTCTCGGAGACGGCGTGCCAGACTAGGGTGCTGCGCCGCAGGCCGATGGCGGCCAGCACGGCGAACTCGCTGATGCGCTGCGTGAAGTAGATGTTGGAAAGCATTCCGGCCATGAGCGCGACTACGAAGATGACGGTGCCGTTGACGAGGTGCATGATCAGGTACATCGAGGCCAGCGAGTTCCGCAGGGTCTTTACCAAGTTGTTGAACGACAGCACTTGCACCTGGAACTTGTCCAGCGAGTCGAACAATATATCCCCCACCCGCCCCTGGTCGGCAGGGTCCTTTGTCGTCACCAGCAGGGAGCGCGGCACGGCGGCTAGGTTCTCATCGGTAAATCGTTTGGAAGTAAACGCCATCCAGGTCGGGCCTCGGAGGATGCCGACCAGGGTGATCTTGGCGGGTGCGGCGACCAGGGTTCCGGTATCCAGCGGCGAGGCGATGATGTCCCCAACCTTGACCTTCTTGTTACGCGCCAGGCCCTCGGAGATCACCGCTTCGGGCTTGCCCGGCGAGGGCATCCGGCCACCCGGAAGCAGGGTATCGCCTGCGCGCCTGAGCAGATAGTTGCGGTTCTCATCCGTCACGCCGAAGCAGACGAACGGAAACGGGCCGAAGACCGTATTGATGTTGAAAAAGAACCCGGAAGTCTCGATGGTCCGCTCCACGCCGGGCGTCTTCTTGATCTGCTTCTGGATGTCGGCGGGCACACGGATGACGCTTTCGCCCGGCAGGGCGGCGGCGAGGCGAGGCAGGACCGGCGTAAAGACTTTGGTGTAGTTGTAGATGGTTAGGACGGTCAGGTCAATCGAGTTGACGACAGTAACGACCGAAGCGATCAAGAACACGGAGAGGACGATGACGAACGCCAGGGGGAGTGTGCGCCCCAGGTTGCGCCGGAAGTAAGTAATGGGGTTAAGCGGGCGTGCGATGGCCGTGATTCCTTGCTAATGATTACAGAGATATCTTTTCGTGAAATCTTTCACGGCGTTAGTATACCCCCTACGGGTGCTTCTCCGAGTAAAAGCCGAGTGCCATCAGCGCGATGAAGCCAACGATGACCAGCGCCATCAGGCCGGTCCCCACGATGCCGCAGATGCGCCCGGCCTGTACGGTACCACGCTGACTCAGGGGATCACCAACATTCTCCAGAGTTTGCAAGGCGCTGTTGCCCATGACCCAGGCGATGACGCCGAAAACACCGCCGATGCTACAAGTAACAGCAAGGACGATCCCCAAGATACCGAAGACCAGGATCAAGGCCGCATTGACTGGCGGTGCCTGCGGAGGGTAGTACCCGCCGGGCGGGGCATAGTACCCGCCGGGCGGGGGCGGCCATGCCGGTGGCGGAGAGTACCCAGGCGGGGGAGCCTGAGCGGGCGGCGGCGGGTTCAGCGGCGACTGGTTTGGCGGCGGGTATTGCTCGTCGGGCATGTCTGTCTCCTCCCTACCGCAAGGATACCCAATTGAAGGGCAGGAAAGCGGGTACATATCATCGTACCTCAGATCAGCCACGCCTTAAAAAGAGCACTCAGAAAGAGCAATAGCCATGAACATCGGAGTCGTCCGAGAGATCAAGAACAACGAGAACCGCGTGGCGGTCGTGCCGTCCGGAGTGGAGACATTGACGCGGGCCGGGCACCGAGTCTTCGTCGAGACCCACGCAGGCATGGGAACCAGCCTGACGGATGCCGCCTACTCGGCGGCGGGGGCGACCCTCGTCCCCGATGCCGCTGATGTCTGGGGCGCGTCCGACATCATCTGCAAGGTCAAAGAGCCGCAGCCGGAAGAATACCCGCATATCCGGGCGGGCCAGACCGTGTTCACCTACTTCCATTTTGCGGCCTCGCGCGGCTTGTCCGAGGCCATGCAGGACACGCGCGCCACTTGTATCGCTTATGAAACCGTGGAAGCCCCTGACCACACTTTGCCCCTGCTGACGCCGATGTCCGAGATCGCCGGCAAGATGGCGATGCAGGAGGCGGCCAAGTATCTGGAGAAGCCGCAGGGCGGACGCGGCATCCTGCTCGGCGGCATCCCCGGCGTCCCCGCCGCGCATGTCGTCATCCTGGGCGGCGGCGTGGTCGGCATCAATGCGGCCAAGATCGCCTCGGGGATGGGAGCCAATGTCACCATCATGGATGTCAACCTGGAGCGCCTGCGCTACCTCGACGATGTGCTGCCCGCGAACGTCACGACCTATTTCTCCAATCCCCTCCACATTCGCGAGATCCTGCCAAGCGCCGACGTGATAATCGGCGCGGTCCTCATCAAAGGCGCCCGCGCACCCGTCCTGGTGTCGCAGGCCGACCTGAAGCGCATGAAGCCCGGCTCGGTCATTGTGGATGTGGCCGTGGACCAGGGCGGATGCATCGAGACGATGCACCCGACGACACACGCCGTCCCTGTCTTCACCGTGGACGAGGTGGTCCATTACGGCGTCGCCAACATCCCCGGTGCGGTCCCGGCGACCTCCACCTATGGCCTGACCAACGCCACCTTCCCATACCTCCTGTCCCTTGCCAACAAGGGCGTCAAGCAGGCTCTGCGCGATGATATTGGGCTGGCGAAGGGCCTGAACGTCGCCGATGGCGTGTTCTTCCTGTCCGAAGTCGCCGAGCAGTTCGGCCTGCCTTTGTCCACGCTTGATGAGTGGTTGGCCTAGCCGATGCGCCTCAAGCCCGCCCTCGCTGCCGTCGCCGCGCTGGTCGTCCTTGCCCTGGTCGTCCGGCAGGTGACGCAGGCCGTACATCGCACCTTCGGCGGTCAGCCCGGCATCGCGCGGCTTGCGCGGGCCACGCCCGCCTACCAGAATGGGCTGACGCTGATGGAGATCGTCAGCGTCAGCCCGGACCGGTACTATGACTTCACCGGAAAAGGCCAAGAAGACAGGGGCGGACGCTCCCCCGGTGCGCCGGAAGCCGACACAGGGCTGTGGATCAAACTACCGCCGAACATTTCCCTCCCGCAGAACTGTCCGAACTCCGGCTACGCCCCCTGCCGGAATTTACTGGCCCTTACCGCACGCACCTCGGGCGGCCACGAAGTTCCGCTCACCTGGCGGGCACCGAACAGCAGTCAGTTCGGCAACACCCCAACTTATATCCTCGCCTCCATTCCCGCCGGCTACCCCGACACCGTCCGCTGGGCGGATGTGACTCTGGAAGACCATCACGGCGATGCTGCTACTTGGCGCATCCTGCACCTGCCTCCGATGCAGCACGTCCTCGCACCGCCGGTCACGCCGCAGACGACTTTTCACCAGGGGAATATCACAGTGACGGCCCGTGCCTATCGTGGTTCCGACCCGAACGGCAACGGCTACGGCCCCGTGGTCCTGTGCGACTTAATGGGCGTTATCACGAACGCACCGAACAGTTGGGAATTAGGGCCTTTAACGCTGACGCGGGAATGGGAACCGCCGGGCTATATCGCGCCGGGCGGTAACATGAGCATCGGCACGAGTAAAGACGCCAAGAACAATGTTACAGTCCAGGCGACGCGGGAGGCGGTCTACTTTAACCACACAGACCCTTACCTCAGCACGACGCATTGGGTGCGCCTCGGCGCCCGGCTACAGGAGTATGCGACTTATGACGAGACGGTGGTGTTTCACAACATCTCAGTCGTCGGGTATCGCGGAAGCGGGGGCCTGTATCTGGCCGGGGCGCAGCCGCAGACCGTCACCAGCCCGAGTGGCGTCCTCGTGACTCTTGTGGATGTCCAGCACCAAAAGCAACTGGGTTACAGCCGGATCGGCGACGGCTACAGCCTGCTCATTGGCTATCCACAGAGTAACAACCTGCTGTCACTGCCCCGCTCTCCACTCTGGCGTCGGCACAACGGCCCCGTCCATGTTACTGTGGATGTGCCGAAGCCTTACGAGTCCTACGGCTACGGCGGGAGCGATCACGAGGGGACGAGCAGCTTCCGCTCCGACAAGCCGCTGCCGAAGGTGATTACGAATTTCCCGGTCATCATCCGGCAGCAGGTGGACCTGCGAGCGGTGCCGATGACGTTCACGCTGCCGGTGCTGGACAAGGAGCCTAGGAGCTAGGTCTCTACAGCCCCCGCGTCGGCGCGGGAGCGCTCTCGGTCTTGTCACCACGATGCAGGACATCAACGCGGTCGGCTTTGAAGTCGCTGCCATCGAAGCTGCCCGTCACGCGCACGTCATCGCCGCCGCGCAGGTCGTGGACGGAGATCGGCCTGCCGTCCCGGCGGATCGAGAGGCCGCGCTGGACCTTGACCTTGACCTCACGGTCATCGGTCAGGCGGATCTTGATATCACGGCCCGTGAACCTGTTGCTCACGGACGTGATCCGACCGAACAGCACTCGGTCTGGGAGAGGCACAGAGGCGGGGAGGGCAATCGTTTTGCTCAGACTGACCGCGCCGGCCAGAACGCCGCCGTCCGGCTGCAAGCGGCCCGCCACAGTCACACGGTCGCCGGGCTTGACCGGGAAGCGGTTCGGGTCGCGCAGCGCCATTCCGGACAAGTCGGTTGTACCGGCCAGATAGACAGTGCGGGTGTGGTTCCCCACATGCACCACAAAGGCACCCCAGCGCGTGTTAATCGTTCCCACCGTGCCGCGAAGCTGGATGTCATCACCGGCTGCCGCCACCGGCCCCGGCGGGCGGGCAGGAGTTGGCGCAGCTGGCCTTGAAACGCGCAACTGACCGGCTTCGACGGTGCCGGAGGAGATCTGACGGCCGATGACGTGGACGCGCATTCCCGGCGACAGGTCCTGGGTCGTTCCAGCCCGGCGGCCGTCGGACAGCGTGATGTCGGCCTCCGCCATATCTAAGAGATAGGCTTGTCCATGGGCATCGTTCATGATCAGCCGCTCGTGGCTGCTGTCCACATGCATGACCACACCGTCCATCACGAACGGGCGCGACTGAAACGGCACTCCGCTCGCCTGCGCGGCGCTCGGCATAGGCAGGCTGCCGGCCAGCCCAGTCAGCAGCAGTGCGAGGCAGATGATCTTGGTTATCATGGTCGCTTCCGGTAGCCTCTCGAAGATAGACGGTGCCGGCTCAGGCGCGGGCAGTCGCCGTCTCTGCGTTGATACTGCGCGCGGCATGAGCCGGGTCGGGGGCAGCCGTGATGGGGCGGCCAACCACGATGTAATCCGCCCCGGCCCGGACCGCCTCGCCCGGCGTCATGACACGCTTTTGGTCCCCGGCATCCGACCCGGCGGGACGGACGCCGGGGATAACAAGCACGAAATCCGGTCCGCAGGCGGCGCGGATCGCACCGATCTCGTGCGGTGAGGCGACCAGCCCGTCACAGCCTGCGTCTTGCGCCAGCCGCGCCAATGCGACTACCTGGTCAGGGAGCGAGCGCGTCACGCCCAGCTCCTCGCGCAGCGCCTCGGGGCTGAGGCTCGTTAGGACCGAGACTGCGATGACTAGGGGCTTGACGACGCCCGCCTCATCGGCCCCCTCCGCCGCGCCCGACACGGCAGCCTTGAGCATGGCGCTTCCACCGGAGGCGTGGATGTTGAACATCCACACGCCGCGTCGGGCGGCAGCCCGCGACGCCCCCGCGACGGTGTTGGGGATGTCATGAAACTTGCAGTCATAGAACAATTTGACATCCGGCCCAGCTTGTGCCTTCAGGTCGTCGAACAGGCCAAAACCTGCCGCGTTAACTAATTCCAGCCCAACCTTAAACCCCGCAACTTCGCCTTCGACTTGCGCGGCCAGACGCAAGGCTTTCTCCGCCGTGTCCGTATCCAAAGCGACTAATGTTTTGCTTGCTGCATTCATGGCTCTATGTTCACCAAGGGGCCATCCGGCTCCTGCCGAAAAAAGCCCCGGTCCGAAGACCGAGGCTTTCGCAGTCGGGATAACCTAATTCCGCCGCGAGGAGCTGCCGCCGCTCAGCGAGAGCAGAATCTGCACCAGGAACCAGAACAGGTTCAGGAAGTCCAGGTACAGCGCGACCGTCGCGATCACATAATCGTTCGGGCCGTAGCGGAACTTGATGTTCGAAAAGTCGTAGAGCGTAAAGCCAACGAAGATGGCCGCGCCGACAAACGCATACAGCAGGTTGACACCGGGGCTGAAGGCAACGAAGAAGCGGACCAGACCGACGACCAGCAGGCCGATCAGGGCGAAGATCAAGTACTTGCCGATGCCGCCGAAGTCCTTGCCGGAGATCCAGACGTAAGACCCTAGGCCGGCCACGATCACGGCGGAGAGCAGGGCAGCCTCGCCGATCACAGCTGCGCCGAATGGGTAGCCGCGCGCGATGGACATCAGCAGCGGCCCCATCAGCAGGCCCTCTAAGATGCTGAGGCCGTAGAGCAGGGCGAGGCTGAGGCCGGGCTTGGTCCGCGTGAAGGAGAGGGCGATGACACAGCCGATGGTGCCAATGGACAATGGCAGGAATAAGGCGGGCGACAAGCCCGCGTTCCCGGCCCACCACGCCGTCGCTGCTGTCACCAGCAGAGTCGTGCAGAGCAGGTAGGAAACGCGCTGGATCAGAGAATTCTGCCCCGCGACGGACTGCATACCCCCTGCATATGGGTTGTTGTAGGAATTGGGCGCAAAGTTGTTCATTGTGTTCGATTCTCCACAGGCGTGGCGCACCACAGACGGGTGCAGACATATATACGTATAACGTGCCCGGACGCACGTTCGTTCCATACGATGGTTCCCCGCTCTAGGACCTGTCCAAGCGTTCGCGCTTCGGCGCCTGGCTTGGGGCCATCACGCGCCACCGGGCGCGGCGCGTGGCGCGTAAGGAAAGCCGCTTCGTCCCGCTCGAACCGGCCCACCTGAACCAGCAACAGGCGCCCGAAGTATCAGATGCCGGGGACCTGGGTGACGCTTTTACCATGCTCGGCGACGACCACCAGGCTGTGCTTCGGCTGTATTACTGGGCGGAATAGTCGGTCGGGCAGATCGCCTCGCTCCTGTCGCTCCCTATCACCACCATTCGGCGGAACTGCGCGAACTCCGCGAGCGATGTGACCTGCCGCGCATACGGATGCTGGTCCAGTAACAAGAGGGCGACCCGAAAGGGCCGCCCTTTTTTGTTGTCCCCAGCTGTGCGGCGTGCTATAATGCTGGAGGAGAACTTTTATGGCTGAACGTACAAACTGGCTGCTGGTCTCGTCGGCGGATAACTTTGAGACCTCGCGCGCGCGCGGCTTCGACATCGCGGGCATGAAGAGTCGGCATCGCCGGAAGGCGGAGCGGGTGGCGGCGGGGGACCGGGTACTTTATTACTGCACCGTGGTCAAGTCCATCGGCGGTGTGGCCGAGGTGACCGGGCCATACTTTGAGGACCATGCACCGATCTGGGAGAGCAACCGACCGGGCGAAGTGTACCCATACCGGTTTCCAGTCAGTATCATCAAGGCACGGCCCACCGGTGACTATCTGCCCCTGGACGAACTCGTCCATTCTCTGGAGTATCCCAAGCGCTGGCCCGCCGCAAACTGGACTTTGGCGTTCCAGGGCAATGTTCACGTCCTGAGCGACGCGGATTACGACAAGATCGCGGGGCAGCTTTGACGATGTCTCAAGTCCCACGTGTCCGCGTCCACTTCCTTGTCTGCACCAACAAACGTGCTGACGGCCATCCCCTACCCTCCTGCGGCGCGCGCGGCAGCGGGGGCGTGTTCGAGGCGTTCACGCAGGAACTAGCGCGGCGCGGCTTCCCTTCCGGCGTCAAAGCGACATCTGCGGGCTGCCTGACCCCGTGCCAGGGGGGGCCGAACGTGGTGGTCTACCCTGAGGGCATCTGGTATGCCGGGGTAACGCCCGCCGATGTCCCCGCCCTGCTGGCCGCGCATCTGGACGGTGTGGGAGACGTTGACCGGCTGCTGCTGCCCCCCGAGGTGCGCGTCTCATGACGATCACGACGGAAACGCCGGTGCGCGGGCTGCTGGGGATGAACGGCTACCAGTGGACGGTTCTTTTCGCCGCCTGGCTCGGCTGGGGCTTCGATGTGTTTGACGGCCTTCTGTTCAACTATGTCGCTCCGAACTGCGTTCCTACCCTACTGCACATCCCGCTCGGCACTCCCGCCGCGAAGCAGGCGTATCAGCTTTGGACGGGCCTGCTGGCCGCCCTCCTGCTGCTGACCTGGGCGGCCGGCGGCATCATCTTTGGCCGCGTCGCCGACCGCATCGGGCGGACGAAGACGCTCCTGCTGACGATGCTGCTCTATGCCTCGGGGACGGCCTGCTGCGCCCTCGCCCCGAACATGGCCGCGCTGATCGTTTTCCGCATCATCGCGGGCCTGGGCATCGGGGGCGAGTGGGCGGCGGGCGCCTCTATAGTAGCCGAAGTCGTCCCCGAGAAGCGGCGGGTCGAGGCGGGCGCCCTGCTCTACACCTCGGCCCCATTCGGCCTGTTCCTGGCGACCTTCGCGAACCACCAGATCGCCGGGGTCTGGCTCCGAAGCGCACCCGAGGTCTCGTGGCGCTACGTCTTCGCCTGCGGCCTGTTCGCAGCCCTCGTCGCCTTCGCGGTGCGCGCCTTTGTCCGTGAGCCGGAACGCTGGCGTCAAGCCGCTGCCGCCTCCACTCCGCCCCGGCTCCGCGAGCTGTTCACAGCGGAGAATCGTGCCCTGACCCTCAGCGGCCTCCTGCCCGCCCTGATCACCCTTCTGACCTGGTGGAGTTGCAGCACTTTTATTCCCGGCTTCGCCACCGGACTGGCCCAGGCCGCCGCGACGGGAGAACACCTGGCGAAAGCGGCAACCCAGGCACGCATTGAGGACTGGAAGGCGCTTGCCACCTATAGCTTCAACTGGGGCGGGCTGCTGGGCACCCTGCTGACCATCCCCGCCGCCAAATATCTGGGCCGCCGGGCCATGTTCGGCGTCTACTTCGTGCTCTCCGCTGCCGCCCTGTTCGCGACCTTCGGCCTGGACCTGCCCCCGCAGACCCGCCTTTCCCTTTACTTCTTCATCGGGCTCTCCGTCTTCGGCATCCTGGGCAGCTTCACCTTCTACCTGCCGGAACTGTTCCCCACCCGCCTGCGCGCGACCGGGGCGGGCTTCTGCTACAACGCGGGCCGCATCGTCACCGCCGCCGGGCCGTTCGTCGTCGGCACGGTCGCCGCGCATGGAACGTATAGCATCCAGCACACTTTGTTCTGGATCGGCGTCGTACCCCTGGTCGGCCTGCTGTTCCTGCCGCTCATCATCGAGACGAAAGGGCGGGCGTTGAGGGATTAGGAGATAAAATGACAGCGCCGACGAAAGCCGACGTTAAAGAGTTTGTAGAGGCAGCGCACGGTGATCTGCCAAAGCTCCAGCAGATGCTGGCGAAGAGGCCTGATTTGCTCGTAATGCCGAGCGGCAACGAAACCGCGTTGGGCGCGGCCTGCCAGATGCGGCGTCCCGACATCATCGAGTTTCTGCTGGGACAGGGGGAAACGCTGGACATCTCCGCCGCCTGCGTCCTGGGATTGGCCGACAAGGTGACGGCTTTTCTGGATGCTGACCCGACTCTGCTCAACAAGGGCAACAAGAAGGCGCATAACAAGCCCCACCTGTATTTCGCCGAGGGCCAGCCCGAAGTAACGGCTCTGCTGAAGGCGCGTGGGGCTAAGTAGCGAAAGGATAGCAATAATGATCGTCATCGCAAGCGCGAACGGGAACGTTGGTATGGAGGCGGCCATGGCCGCACTCCGGGCGGGTGGCTCGGCCCTGGACGCC
>JANLUQ010000293.1:0-2481 GCA_031363565.1 Armatimonadota bacterium
CGGGGAGGGCGCGGCGGGGGGGCGCCGATTGGAAAGGCGCAGATTAGGAAGGCGCAGATTAGGAAGGCGCAAATTAGGAAGGCGCAAATTAGGAAGGAGGGCGCGGCAGGATGGGGAGGGCGCGGCAAGCGGCGCCCCTACCTGTCCGGTCACGAGGCGCAGACAATAAAACGAGAGCTAAATGAATCTGAAAACAGCCGCCCCCCATGATGAGGGGCAGCTGTTTGTCGAAAGGGCAGTAGGTCTTGACGCCAGTGGTAGAATTAGGAAGCCGCAGGAGCGGGCGTCTTCGTCTCGGCCTTCGTCTTCGGCTCCGTCTTGACCGGCTCCGACTTGGCCTCGGGCTTTGTCTCCGTCTTGGCCTCGGCCTTGGCCTCTGCCTTCGCCTCGCCATTGGACGCGGGCGCGGCGGCCTCGGAAGCAGCGGGCGGGGCGCTGCTCTCGGACCCGCCGCGGGGTTTGGCGGCGTAGTCGTTCACATAGAACCCGGACCCCTTGAAGGAGATTCCGACAGGATAGATGCGCTTGCGGAGCTTGCCGCCGCAGGTCTCGCAGGTCGTCAGGGCATCGTCTTTGATACTCTGGAAGATTTCAAACTGATTGTCGCAGGAAAGACACTCGTAACCATAAGTCGGCATAGGAAAGCACACCTCATAAATCGCAGTAATCGTTGACTGTACCGTTATTATAACACGTTTCTCTCCTAACACGTTTCCCCGAAAGGCGGGTTCCCCTTGATACCGACCGACCCACGAACATTAAGCACCGAAGCGCTGACGACGGAGGCCATCAACCCCGCCCTGGCCGATATTGATGCCCTGGACACCGAGACGCGCCTGCGGCTGATCAATGCCGAAGACGCCACGATCGCCGCCGCCGTCGGGCTGGAGATTCCTCAGATCGCCCGCGCCGTGCAGCGGGCGGCGGCCTCGCTGCGGGCGGGGGGCAGGCTGATCTATGTGGGTGCGGGGACCAGCGGGCGGCTGGGCGTGCTGGACGCTGCCGAGTGTCCGCCGACCTTCGGCGTTTCGTCCCAGATGGTACAGGGTCTGATCGCCGGCGGCGAGGGGGCCATGTTTCGGGCTGTCGAGGGGGCGGAAGACGACCCCGACCTGGGCGCGGCGGCCATCATCGGGGCAGATGTGAACGAGCGAGATACCATCGTCGGCATCAGCGCCTCGGGCCAGGCACCGTTCGTGTTGGGCGCTTTGCGGCAGGCGGTCAAGCGCGGCGCGGCCACGGTCGCACTCACCAATAACCGGCCCTCCGAAGTGGAGGCCATCGCCGCCGTCACCATCGCGGTCGTCGTCGGGCCGGAGATCCTGGCCGGCTCGACCCGGCTCAAAAGCGGCACGGCGCAGAAGATGGTGCTGAACATGATCTCGACCGGCGCGATGATCGAGATCGGCAAGACCTACGGCAACCTGATGGTGGATGTCCAGGCTTCCAACCGGAAGCTCCAGGCGCGCGCCGCCCGCATCGTCCGCCAGGTCACTGGGGCGAGTGTGGAGCGCGCCGAGGCAGCACTTGCGGCGGCGGGCGGGTCGGCCAAAGTCGCCATCGTGACTCTCGAGACCGGGATCACACCTGACGAGGCCCGGCAGCGGCTTAATCACGCGGGCGGTTTTTTGCGCCGCGCCCTGGCGGAAGAGTGAGGCATGGCCGATCCCCTGACTGAGACCCTCACCCTGGAGATGGCCCTGCTCTGGCGGCAGTACCTCTTGACCGAGGCGCAGGGGCGGAGGGAGAGGCAGCTTGATTGGTGCGGATGAGGTATGATGAAGCCGAGGGGAATGTCATGGCAACACAAGTTTTAGAGGGCACCTGGGAAGAAATCGCTGCGCACGCCGAGGAGCTGGCGGGAAAGCGGCTACGGGTCATCGTGGAAACGGATGCGCCGGAAGCAGTTGAGCAGCCGAATGTAGGTCCGCCCAACATGGGACCGCCTAACGAACAAGCTTTGGCTATTCTCGCGCTGATCGCGGAACGGCAGCAGGGGCGCCGTGAGACGTCAGGCGAGGACACCCAGCGACTCATCCGCGAAGGCAGGGCGGGAGGGATGTATGGCTTGGAACCCATCAGCGACTAGAAGCGGAGCACTCGTTATTGATGCCAATGTGGCGATAGCAATCTGCGCCAGAGAGGCTCAGAAATACGCACAGGCGCAGGCGGAACTGCAAAACTATTCAAGCCAAGGCTACTTCTGGTACGCGCCGGGCGTCATTGTCTCGGAGACCCTGCACGCCCTCTGCCGCAAGGAGCAGGAAAGCCTCATCACGCCACAAGAATACGCACAGTCGGTGAGTGACTTCCAGGTGTTTATGCGAAGCGTTTTCCCACCGCCGACCAGCGAGGCATCGCTAGTCTTGCGCGCCGATCAGATCCGCGCCGGTTACGGGTGCAGCCGCTCCGCCGATGCGCTCTACATCGCACTGGCCGAAGAGCTTTCGCAGACTTATACCACGCGCCTGCTCACGTTCG
>JANLUQ010000302.1:0-8644 GCA_031363565.1 Armatimonadota bacterium
GAGCTAAACCGCAGCCTGGACTTGATGGAGCAGTATCAGGACCGACCGATGGACCTTGCGGACGCCTCACTCGTCGCCCTGGCCGAAACACGGGGCGATGGGCGCGTCTTCAGCATTGACAGCGACTTCTATGTGTACCGGCTGGTGGACGGTTCCGCCCTGGAAGTGGTTCCGGGGCCGATGCCGGCGCGTGGAAGGTGATAATGGACCCCGAAAAAGCCGCACGGGCGAACAAAATGTACCGGAGATTGCAAGCTGCTCACATCAAGGCCGTCATCGGACTGCATCACGCCCTCACCTTGGAGCAGATGCAGCAGAGCTGTCGTGGTGTGGTTGAGGACCATATGGCGCGGCATGGCCGCTCTCTCGCCCCTGAACGTCCTGACCGGAACATGCCGGAAAATGTTCTGCGTCTTTTGTCGGCGGAAGCTGTTGTCATCCAGGACATCCTGGCGCAGTGTTATAACGCCGACTGTAACTTTCAGAATTATCTGGCGCAGATTTTTCGGAATTATTTGGCCTATTTTGTCTACGCGGCTGTCGGCCGCGCGCCGCCGACGGCCCCCGTTCGTCTGCTCGTGGGTCAGCGTCCGAGGCGCTCGGTGTACCGCGTTTCCCATGCCGCTGCGGAGTAGTCCTGTTGCACCAAGGCTGCCTGTGCATGAGAGCGCCACGGGTTCGGCTGGGTGAACGCGGTAAGTAACACTGGAAGTAACACTGGGCAAAGAGAAATCTCCTCAGGAGCGGCGTACGAAGGAGGTCTTCCAAGCAGAAAACGCGAAACGCTCACCATTGCTCGAACAGGAGGTCCCGCTTGCTTACTACCAGAATGATGGCACCGTCCTTTGCCCTCCGTCCCTTCGTGTGGAGCTATGGACATACCCAAGGGGTGATTTCCGGCCAACCCCTGAGGGTCCCTCTGCCAGCACGCCCAAAACAGGTTCTGATGTTCTTCTTCCAGGATCGGTATGATGTTCATCGGCACGACACTGCTGGTCACGGCACCGGTCACGGCGAGACATCTCCCCGCAGCATGGTCGCCGGACCGCAGACGTTCTACCGATTAGACCTCGCCATACTTGGGATTGTGGATGTGTTCACCATCCACTTTCAGCCAGCCGGCTTCCACCATCTGTTTGGAACGCCCATGTGCGAACTGACGGATGCGTCCTACGATGCAGACGGCGTCATCGGCGTGCACAGCACGGTGCTTCGCCAGAGACTTTCTTCCGTGTCGACGTTCGAAGAACGCATTCTCATCGCGGAGAAATACCTGCTTCGCCGTGTTCGCGCCCGCGGAGACCTGGACCAGGTGGCCAGGGAAGCCAATAGACTCTTTGCCAGCAACGGGACCTGCACCGTTGCGAGAATGGCAGCCCGTGCCGAGCTTACCGAGCGGCAGCTCGAACGGAGATTCCTGGTTCAGGTCGGTGTTTCTCCCAAACTGTATAGCCGGGTAGTTCGGTTCAGCGCAGCTCTGGATCGTAAACTCAACTCGCCCGGTACTTCCTGGACCGATATCGCACACGATTTTTGCTATTACGACCAGATGCACATGGTCCACGACTTCAGGGATCTGGCCGGAGACTCGCCGACCCGGTTTCTCGGACGTATCAACGAAGTGCCGCAATTTCAGACAGCGTTCCGAGCTGCCAACCGCCCGAACACCTGAGCACCGGCCACAGGAAGTCAGGAGGTGTCGGTTTTTTACTATTACCGATCTTGAATGATGAGTATAATGGTTCTCAAGGAAAGAGCTTATGTTCCTTCCATTCGACCTTGAAGGAGGAACGATCATGAACCTTAAGCTATGGCTTGCTGGACTGTCACTCGGCCTTGGAATACTGGTAACACTCATGAACACGAAAGCCGCTGATTCCGGCCCACTTCCTACACGGAGCAGCAGAACACTTAGTGCTGCGGACGATGCTTCGATACGCGACGTCGTGTCGGCGTTCGCTAACAGCTGGGAGCACCACGATATGGACGCGATGCACGCTCTCGACGCCGAGGACGTCGAGTGGGTGAACGTCACCGGCAACTACTGGCGCGGCAAGGCGAACGTCAGGCGTGGACACACCAACTTTTTTCGGACTTTTGAGAATGAGAAGGCTAATCTGAAGGTAGATCAGGTGCTCATCCGGCTGATCGCTCCATCCGTCGCTATCGCCGTGACGACGATGCGGTTCTCTGGTGATGGCGAGCATCCGAATCGGATGTACTCGGCCTTAGGCACGGTTATGGCAGCGGAAGTAAAGACGCGCGGTTCGTTTGTCCTGGTTAAGCGGGGCAAGTCCTGGAAGATCGCGCAGTTTCAGAACACAATAGTTGATCCTGAAGCCGACAAGCACGATCCGGTCGATTGGGACAAAACGGGATACGACCCGCGGAAAAGGCCGTAGGTCAGCCGTAGGTTACCAGCCAGAACTACTCCGCCTCGTGGAGTCACTCCGCGCGGGCGATATCTTGCACGGTCTCACGACTCGACTGCTTGGGCCGCTCGCTGAAGTACCTGATCGATACGGGCGGAAAACTCGAAGCCATACGCGTCGGATTTCAGAGCGTGACCGAACGCATTGACACCACGACCAGCGGCGGCAAGCCCGCCTTCGGGCGACCGCGCGGCGAGAACACGGCCCCCGAAATAGGCCAGGTAATTCCGAAAAATCTACGCCACATAATTCCGAAAGTGACAACCGACAGGCAGAAAATGCTTGCGAACCTTGAGGCGAACCCCGGCCTCCTAGAGAAGATGCCTGCGATCATGGATTATCCTCTGTCAAAACAGACGGAGGCGCAAACCCCGCAATCCTGTGGGTAAAGACGCCGCCCATATCGCCCATAATAGGAATGTCTGACCCATCAATCGCTGCTCGACAAAGGCAAACCTGGGGAAACCCAGGGACGCAAAGCCAAGGGCCTTCGCACACGACACTCGGCGTGCATGGCTGCCTTGCTTCCGAAAGTGCGACAGCATCACTATAATCCGCCGGACGCCCGGCCCCATTCTAGAACGGGGCCGGGCGTTTGGCATTTTGAACTAGAGGGCCGTGAGTCGCCTGCCAATAATAACGGCATGAAGGTGATGCGGCACGCGCGGCATGCGAATAGGGTCATGCGGATCGAGGGGACTCTGGCAGTGGCAGGAGTGGGCAGTGGCGTCCTACTCTGGTCGCAGGCCGCCCATTTGGCCGGCTACGGGTTCGGGGCGGCCGCCTTCCTGAGCCTGGGCGGCATCCAATCCGGCGTCCGCGCCCTGCGCGCCTACAACCGCTACTTGCGCGGGACGGAGGGCGAGGACGCCGTGCTGCACGCCCTGCGCGGGCTGCCCGAGGGCTACACCGCCATCGCTAACTTCGTCGCGCCCGGCACGCGGCAGGGCGACCTGGACCTGCTCATTTTAGGGCCGGCAGGCGTCCTGGTCGTCGAGATCAAGTCGTATCAAGGCCGCTATGCCTGCCACGGGGACGCCTGGTTCGCTGTTCACCCGGATGGGTCGCGCCAGCCCCTGCGCGGCAGCGTCTCGCGCCAACTCAAGCGGGGGCGCAAGGCGGTCGCGCACTATTTGGTGGACTGCGATGTGTCTGTTCCCGTCCATGCCGCCGCCGTATTCCGCCCCGGCGTGCAGCTGGAACTCATCCACCCCACCGTGCCCATCATCATGCAGGACGCTCTCTGCGCGCATATTTTGGGGCTGCCACCGGCCTCACACGTGGTCGGTACGGCAGAGGTGGAAGGGCTGTTCGCGCCGGTGGGACGGGCGATCCTCTCCCCGCCGCAAGCGGCGACCCTCCCCTCGGAGGGAAGGGTGGGTGGTGGGGGGTAAGACATATCTTGATGAAATCCTTCCGGTCACGGCAGGCCCCTGAAAACACCAATTAACCCCCTTTCACCCACCCTTCCCTGGCGCAACTGTTCAGTGCGCTATGGAGGCACGACTAGCACCACCCGACTCGAGGGGAGGGTCGCCGCTCGCGGCGGGGAGAGGATCAACGCTTCGGCGGGATGGAGGCCAGGCCCATCGTGCGGCCTGGCTGAACAGCGTGCGGAACAGGATCGTCTCGGTTTCCTTTCGGCTCTTGCTCGCGGCGCGCGGGCGCGGCGTGCTGTCCGTTTAGGCCCGGCGCAGCCGCAAGCCTTCGAGCGACTTTCGGCGGCTTTCGCGGGTACACTCTCCCCATGATCGTGGCCTATAACGACCTCTCGCCGGATGCGCTCGCCCCACTCGGCTTTGATGACCCCGCCCAGGCATGCCGCGTCCTGCAAGGCATGGCCGGCCATGACGTGCCGGATGCATCATTCGGGGCGTTCCTCGCCGTCGTCACCGAGGCTCTGGAAGACAGCGCGGATCCGGACCGGGCCGTCGCCAACTTGGGGCGATGGGCCGGGGCGGTCGGCAGCCGGGCCTCGGCGTATGGGCTGCTGGCCTCCTACCCCACGGCAGCGCGGATGCTGGTGACGGTCTTCGCCGCCTCACAATTCTTCGCCGACCTGCTGGTCCGCACGCCCGAGTATTTGGAGGTGCTGACCAACCCCACCATCCGGAACCGGGGGCGGGATGCGGGAGCGCTTTGGGCGGACCTGTCCCGGCGAGTCGGGATCGCCAAGACGGCGAATGCGCGGCGGGACGCCCTGCGCCGGTTCAAGCCGCCGGAAGTGCTCCGCATCGGCGTCCGGGACCTGCTGGGCTACGCCGACATGCCCCAAACGGCGCATGCCATCAGCGACTTCGCCGACGTGTGCGTCCGCATGGCGCTTCAGGTCTGTGCCCAGGAGCGCGGGCTGGACGCGCCGCTGCTGGCCGTCTTCGCGCTGGGGAAACTAGGCGGTCAGGAGCTGAACTACGCCTCCGATATTGACCTGATCTTCGTCCATGGGGACAGCATGCCGGTGGCCGAGGCGGTCAAGCTGGGCGAGGCGGTGCGGGATACCCTGGCGAAAGCGACGGAGGCGGGCTTTGTCTTCCGAGTGGACCTGCGGCTGCGGCCCGAAGGACGGTTCGGGCCGGTTTCGCGGTCTCTTACATCGTGCCGGGCCTATTACGAGTCTTGGGCGGAACCCTGGGAGCGGCAGGCATTGATGAAGGCCCGCTTCGTGGCGGGCGATGCGGCCGTCGGGTCGGCGTTCTCCGAGATGGCCGAGTCGTTCGTCTACCGGGCGCGCGTCGAGGAGAGCTTTGTCGAGAGCATCCAGGGGAACAAGCGGCGCTTGGAACAGAAGGTGGCACGGGCAGGCGAGTCCGAGATCAATGTCAAGGAAGGCGTCGGCGGCATCCGCGATGTGGAGTTTGCGGTCCAGCTCATGCAGCTCGTGGCGGGCGGCGCGGACGCAAGCCTGCGTAGCGGCAACACGCTGAAGGCTTTAGAAGCGCTGACGGCGGCCGGCCTGCTGACGGGCGAAGAACGCGGAGCGCTGGCCGAGTCTTATGTCTTTTTGAGGACCGTGGAACATCGACTGCAAATCCGGGATGAACTGCCTGTGCGGAACATCCCGGTCGAGCCAGGCGAGCTGCGCCGCTTCGGGCGGCGTCTGGACTATCCCGACGGCGCCCGCTTTCTGGCCGACTACCGGTGGCACACGGGCCGCGTACACGAGCTATTCGAGCGGCTTTTCTACGGTGAGGCACCCGCAGAGGCACCCGCCCCGAACGCGCCGCTCACCGAATGGGCGCTGGCATTCGATGACCCCGCCGCGCAGGATGCTCTGAGGGAGGCGCTGGCAGGACACGGGTTCGCGGATGTGCCGGCAGCACTGGAAAGCCTCCGGCGCAGCATCTCCGGGTCACAGTACGGCGATATCATGCCGGACGCGCGGGCCGCCTTCGCCCTGCTTCTCCCTGCCCTCCTGGACGCGGCGGGGCAGATATCCGACCCTGACGCCGCTCTGCGCGGGCTGGACGCGCTGGCCGTCGCCGTTCCCTCCCACGCGGCCCTCTACCAAATGCTTCTTGAGAGCCGCCCCCTCCTGCCGCGCTTATGTCTGCTGGCCGCCGAGAGTCCCTACTTGTGGCAGATGCTGCTTTCTCGCCTGGAGCTGCTCGACCTGCTGGCCGATGAGGAGGCAATGGACGCTCCGCCGACGTTCCAAGCCGTGACGACCGTTTCCGGGATAGCGGCCCAGGCGCGGCGGGCGCGGCTCAAGACGGGGGCGCGCGACCTGTGGGGCCGAGCGGACACCGCGCAGGTGATGGCCGAAGTGACGGCTGGCGCGCAGACAGCTCTGGCAGGTGCCCTCGACATCGCGCGGCATGAACTTGGGTTTGAAGGCCGCTTCGCCGTCATCGGCCTGGGCAAGATGGGGGGCGGCGAGATGGGCTATGGGTCCGATCTCGACGTGCTGTATGTCGCCGATCCGGGCGAACTGTCCCAGGCGGCGCGGCTGGCCGAGCGCGCGCAAAGGCTCCTCAAAGACGACATGAGCCGGTTTGGCATTCACTATGAGATGGATGCGCGCCTGCGCCCCGAAGGCCGCAAGGGTCAGCTCGTCCTCGATCTCGACTCTTATCAGCGCTACTACGCCCACTCGGCAGCGACCTGGGAGCGGCAGGCACTCCTGAAAGCGCGGCTCGTGGGCGGCGACGGGGCACTGGGCCGTGAGTTCGCCGCGCTGGCCGAATCTGTCGTCTATGGCGCGGCCCTGACGGACGCCCAAACTGATGAGGTCCGAGCGATGAAGCGGCGCATCGAGACGGAGCGGCTGCGCGACCCGAACGACCTCAAGCTAGGGCCAGGCGGGATGACCGACATCGAGTGGACAGCACAGATTTTGCAGCTTCGGCACGGCGCGCGTCGTCCGCGCCTGCGGACGCCCGGCACTTTGGATGCCCTGCGCCGTCTGCGCGACGATGCGCTGGTGACACAGGCGGATTGGGAAATACTATCCGAGACGTACATGCGGCTGATCGGCCTGCGTAACCATCTGTACCTGCGGGCAGGCGTTTCCCTGAACGCGCCCATCGTCCTGCCGAGCGATCTGCGCGCGCGGATGACAGCAGCGCGGGAAGTCTGCGAGCGGGTGTTTTATGGGAGCGGATATGTCCCGTAGGGGTGGGGTTCCCCCGCCCTCTTTCCCCGCGCCCTACTCCGGCAGCGGTCGCAGCCCGGTGATCTTGTGGTTCTTGTCCACGGTAATCGGCCAGTCCACCACCGTTCGCCCGTACACGGCCCGATAGAGCGCACTGCCGTCGGGGGCGGTCCGCGTCAGAGTCAGCGCGGACAATTCCACGTTTTCCAGGCCGTAGCCCTGCTCCTTAACGATCTTGCCGTCCTGCACGACGGCGACCGAGAGGCCGGGGATATGGCGCTTTGTCATCTCCGCCTTCAAATAGTCATCCACCCTATCCGCGCGCGTCATCCCCGATACTCCCAGCAGGGCCGTCATCGCCAGCAGGCCCGCCGCCAGGGTGGTCGTTTTCCGTAGCCGCATCGGTTTTCCTTTCCACCGGAGCGTTCAGGCCACGCCCGGCTGGACGCCCTCGGTAAAGATCTGCCGGATGATCTCCTCGGCCTCGACCTCATCAATGGCGATGTCGGCGACGGGGAGGCGGGCGAGCACGGCCCCGGCGACCTGGGCGCTCTGGGCGCGCGGGACTTCGAGCGTGCCATGCGCCCCGTCGAACGACACGACCTTACCGAAGGCGGCCAGGTCAAGCTGAGACACGGGGCGCTCGAAGGTCAGCCGGAGCAGCTTGCTGTCCGAGTAGCGGGCGACCAGTCCGTCCAGACGGTCATCGAAGACGACGGTACCGTGGTCAATGATGATGACCCGGTCGCAGAGTTCCTGGATGTCCTGCATATAGTGCGAGGTGAGAATGATCGTGCTGCCCTCGCGCTCCTGGAATGTCTTCAGGAACTCCCGGATGCGCTTCTGCGAGACGACATCCAGGCCGATGGTCGGCTCATCCAGGAAGACGACTTTGGGGGCGTAAAGCAGCGCGGCCACCAGCTCACACTTCATCCGCTCGCCCAGCGATAGCTTGCGGACCTGGGTATTCAGCAGCGGCCCGAGTTCCAGCAGATCGGTCAGCTCCGACACGCGCCTCTGGTAAACATCGTCAGGCAGCTCATAGATCTCCTTCAGCAGCAGGAACGAGTCCAGGGCGGGCAGATCCCACCAGAGCTGGTTTTTCTGGCCCATGACCAGCGAGATCTGCCGCAGGTATGGGTTCCGCCGCTCCCACGGGGTGTAGCCCAGCACACTGGCCCGGCCCGAGGTGGGGTACAGGATGCCCGAGAGCATTTTCAGCGTGGTGGTCTTGCCTGCCCCGTTCGGCCCGAGGAACCCGACGATCTCGCCCGGCTCGATGGTGAACGAGACGCCCCTGACGGCCTGGACGGAGATGGTCTGGCGCGTGTAAAGGGACCGGAGGGTCCCCGCAAGGCCGGGGTCTTTCTTGAGGGAGGTGAATGTTTTGGCGAGGTCTTCGACCTGGATGACGGGCATGGGGAGATTGTACCCGTCTGATCCTCTCCCCGCGACAAGTCGCGACCCTCCCCTCAAAGGGAAGGGGTGTCAAAGGGACTGGGACTCTTTTCTTGGATGCCTGCCGTGCCCGAGGGCCTTGAAGACGATCGTCTTTCCCTCCGCCACCCACCCTTCCCTTTGAGGGGTGGGTCGGCACTTGTGCCGGGGAGAGGATCAGATC
>JANLUQ010000063.1:0-3326 GCA_031363565.1 Armatimonadota bacterium
CTTCGGAGGCGCAGGTGTCCATCCACTTCCGCACGGCGGGGCGGGACGGGCGGGGTATTCGGGGGCTGTGGGCGCATCGGGTGGTGGCGGACGAGGCGGCGCGCATCCCGGACACGGTGCTGACGGACGTTCTGCTGCCGATGCTGGCGGACAAGGGCGGGGACTATGTGCTGGCGTCGTCGCCGGCAGGCAGGCGGTCGGCGTACTACCGGCTGTATGCGAAGGGGCTGGTGACGGCGGGCGCGGCGGATGAGTTCGGCATCACGGCGGAGGCGTTCCAATGCCCGACTACGGACAACCCGCATTTGGCGCATGCCTTCTTGCAGGCGCAGCGGGAGGAGCTGGGGGAGGCGATGTACGCGCAGGAGTTCGGCGCGTCCTTCGTGGATGACTTCGGGGCGGTCTTCCGGGACGCGGACATTGACGCGGGGATCGCGGACCTTGCGGGGGTGCGGCTGGAAGACGGGCAGGTGGTCTCGGAGCCGCAGCCGGGGCGGCTGTACACGCTGGGGATCGACTGGGGGCGCAAGCTCGACTTCACGGTGGTTGCCATCGTGGATGCGACGGCGCGGCCGGCGCGTCTGGTGTACCTGCGTCGGTGGCAGGGGACGGGCTGGGAGACGCAGGCACGGGAGGTGGGGGCGATCTGTGCGCGGTTCCAGCCGTGGCGTATCCTGGCGGACGGCAACAGCATCGGGGACCCGCTGGCGGAGACCTTGCAGACGGAGATCGGGAAGGCCTTGGGGCCGGGGCAGCGGGCGGGGACGGTGGAGCGGTTCACGTTTGGGGCGGAGAGCAAGACGAAGCTGATTGACAAGCTGACTTTGGGGCTGTCGGCGCGGGCGGTGCAGTATCCGCCGCATCGGGTGCTGCTGTCGGAGCTGCGGGGGTTCGAGTACGGGGCGGTGGGGGCGGCGGGTAAGGCGCGGATGGGGGCGCGGAGCGGGGCACATGATGACGTGGTGATCGCGCTGGCGCTGGCGTGGTGGGCGGCACCGGAGGGTGCGCCTGCGCCGGTGCGGGAGCGGATACTGCTGGGGAGTTCGCTGGGCAGTCAGTTGGGGGCGGGGCGGCGATAGACAGCTTCCTGGCGCGTTCCCCCGGCCTTGAAACCCGCCGGGTCTGCCAGTGCAGGGCCGGGCTACTCTTGAGTGAAAGCCCCTCCGGGGCTGAGGGATTTGCCCCTTCGCAGGCAGCGACGCTTCCCTGTTGAGGGAGGGTAGATCGCTTGTCTTCCTGTCGGGATGCTGGTGTTCTGGTTCTATTGAACAGTCTCGTATTGTACCTATGGCTGCAAGACTGTGTAATAACGCCTTGAAGCTGTTCAATAGCTGGGTCAATAGTCAGCGCGCCGACCGGTAGCGCCGCGCCCTTCTTTCCCCTTCGGGGATCAGCCAGCCGGAGGTGACGAGGCGGGCGGCGACGCGGCCGGCCTGAGCGAGTGTCAGGCCGAGGGCATCGCGGATGTCTTGATTGCGGATCAGGCCGTCCGCCTGGAGCAGCGGTTCTAAGGCCCTATATTCGTCCGGTTTTACGGCCTGCGGCTGGTCAGGGGCGTCTGCCAGCCTGTAGGTGCGCCCGCCCTTCTGAGGCAGCCGGACGATGCCTTTGCGGATGAGATCGCGGATGTCCTGGGAGGCGATGTAGAGGTCCACGCCGGTCAGGTTCTGGTAGGCGCGGCTGGTGAGGATGCTGCCGTGCTCCTTGGCGTAGGCCAGCAGGCGCTTCTGGTTTCCGCTCAGGCCAAGTCCTTCGTACTGCCTCAGCCAGTGCATGGTCTCGCGGCTGTAGGTGGGGGTGTTCTTCAAGGTGACCTGGAAGATGGACCCGGCATCCAGGCGCAGGTCGGGCGGGTAGAGGCCTTCGCGCTCCATCTCCTCGAAGATGCGCGGGACGCCTTCGCCCTTCTCGCGCGCATAGCGGAAGTCGGTCAGGACGCGCATGATGCGGGGGTTGCGGGAGGCGTGGACTCGTTCGCGGCGGCGCAGCCGCTCCAGTGTGACTGGCTCCACTAGTTCTCCGGGGCTTCGCACTTCGAGACGGTTATCGTACATCTAGATCTCGATGCCCAGGCCCTCGTAGCCGTAGTCGCGGTGGGCGACGGCGTTGACGATGGCCTCCTGCCAGGCGAATGTCGGGTACTCGGTGCCTTCTTCAAAGAACAGGTCCACGAGCGGCTGGCGCTCGTTCATCCGCGACTGGACAACGTGGTAGGTGTCCTCAATCAGCCTCACGAGTGGGGACTCGACGCGGACGCGCTTGATGATGTTGAGCGCGGCACCGGCCTTGCGGTCATTGCCTTTGTAGTGGGTGAAGTCAACCCCGCAGCGCGGGTGCCATCGGGCAGGGTCTTTGCCGAAGAGGAGCAAGGCGGCCAGGGTCAGGACGAGCCGGCCCGCGCTGCGCTCCACCAGCCGGTAGTAGGCAAGGGTCTGCTCAGGCGTCTTGTTCAGCCCCGCCCGCCGTGCTGTTTCGGCCACCAGGCTCAGGTCGAGGTCTTCCAGGGAGGCTTCCATGACGGGGCGCATCTCGGTCACGCGCCGCCGCTTGCCATCTTTGATGGCCTTGATCTCCTCCGCGCCGAAGGGGACATTGCCGTCATTGATCCGCAGCACATAGCGCCCGTCACTGAGCTGATGGACATCGGGACTCCAGTCCACCTCGAACAGCAGGACGGGCTTGCCTTGCAGTGTGGCTTCGGTCAGGCGCGGGCGCAGCGGCGGGCGGACGAGGGAGTGCGGGGCCTGCCGCAGCAGGTCCAGGCGGCTTTCGGGGTAGTCTAGGCCGGTCACGTCGCCGTTGTCTTCAATGCCGACCACGAGTGAGCCGCCGTCTGCGTTCGCCATGGCGGCGAGCGTTTCCGCGATGTCTTTGGCGACGCTCCGGGGGTCGCGCGGCTTGGCCGGACCGCTGGTGGTGTCCCAGCCGCCCTTGCGTTCGAAGAACTGTCCTTCGTCCTGATGCAGCACCCATTCCAGATCGCTCATGGGTTTAGTATCGCTCATGGGTCCATTGTACCATCACGGCGAGTCACCCGCGTCCCTGCGGCGGCTTTTACGCGGGAACGCGGGGACTCTGGCTGATGTTTGTGCCGTGACAGGCCGGCCGTTAGCAGGAAAAGCGCGGGCGCCTGCCGAATAGCCATCTAACCCCACCACGATACGAGAGCCACCATGACACAGATCACCACGGATGAAGCGCAGTCGGTTTTTGATACCCGCACCGTTGAGGATATTTATGATGAGATCTGTGACCTGTACCTGAAGTTCCCACAGCCCTGGGTGATCGGGTACAGCGGCGGCAAGGATTCGACCACGGTCCTGCAA
>JANLUQ010000351.1:0-3806 GCA_031363565.1 Armatimonadota bacterium
GGCAGCAACGTATACTCTAGATGTAGTGACCCCGGAGCGCACCATGCTCAGTGAGGCGGTCACGCAGACCATCGCCCCCGGCACCGAGGGGCAGCTTGGAATCCTCGCCAGCCACGCGCCGCTGATGACCGAACTCGCCCCTGGCGAAGTCCTCGCGACCCTCGCCGACGGACGAACCACGGCACACATCGTCATCTCCGGCGGCTTCATGGAAGTCGCGCCGGGCGGTGGGCGGACCACGATCCTGGCCGACTACGCCGAACGTGCCGACGAGATTGATGTCACGCGAGCGGAAGCCGACCTTGCTGCCGCCCGGCAAATGCTGGCTGAAACGGAGACCGGCTCGGATCAGCAGGCGGAAGCGCTTCGCTCCCTGGCACATGCCGAGACACGGATACGAGTCTCGCGCGATGGCTCGAAGTAGGACCCGACGTACGACGCAGCAAAATAGAACGAGAAGAAAAATGCGAAAACGAACCCTTCAACTGACCCTTGGATGATTCGTGCCGACGATGACCTCTGCTGGAAGAGGGAGACACACGCTTTTGGCACATGAAAATAATACCGCGCTGAAAGTCTGGCGACTGCTCTTCGTGAGCGCGCTGCTGGTCCTCGGCGGCATTCTAGGCTACCAAGCCGGCGCACAGATCGTAACCTGGGTCAACGACCCGAACAACACTAACAGCGTTGTTTCCGCTGCCCGTGACAGCATGGGCAGCACCGCCAAACGCGCGATCGCCCTCGCCGCATTCAGCCTGCTCGGCATCCTGTTCGCGCGCCTGGTCTCCACCCCGGCTTTCGTCAAGCTCATCCAGGCCGGTGACCGTCTCAAAGAGATGAAGCCGAACGAGAAGGTCGCGACCTTCTCCGGCGTCCTCGTCGGCCTCCTGCTGACGATCATGCTTCGCACCGCGTTCCCCGTGATGGGTGTCTGGCTGACCGTCGTGGTCGGAATCGTCCTGATCTACCTCGGCATCGTCGCGACCTGGAGCATGAAGGACGAGGTCCGCATCTTCCTGCCCGGCGCGGCCGCCCTCCCCGCTGACGGCAAGGAGACGCCGCCGGAGCAGTGCAAGATCCTCGACACCAACGTCATCATTGACGGGCGCGTTGCCGACATCTGCCGCACCGGATTCATCGAAGGCCCGATCTACGTCCCCGGCTTCGTGCTCGACGAGTTGCAGCACATCGCGGATTCGGCGGACAGCCTCAAGCGCGCGCGGGGCCGGCGTGGTCTGGACATCCTGAACGCCATGCGGACCGAGCAGAAGATGATGATTCGCACCTATGACAGCACCGATCCCAACGACCGCGATGAGGTGGATGCCAAGCTGGTCAAGCTGGCGAAGAAGCTGGGCGGCAAGATCGTCACCAACGACTACAACCTCAACAAAGTCGCCGAGCTTCAGGGCGTCTCTGTCCTGAACATCAATGAGCTGGCGAACGCTGTCAAGCCCGTCGTTCTACCTGGCGAGGAGATGCCGGTCACCATCATCAAGATAGGGAAGGAGCCGGATCAGGGCGTCGCCTACCTCGATGACGGCACCATGATCGTCGTGGAAGGCGGGCGACGCCATATCGGCGAAACACTCACCGTCGTTACCAGCACCGTTCACCAGACCGTGGCCGGCAAGATGATCTTCGCCCGGATACGCGAAGAAGACGAGGAAGAAGAGGGATATGACCGCAGCCTACGCGCTTATCCCGGCAGCGGGCCGCGCCGCAAGATTCAACACTGAAGCCGGATTTAACACTGAAGCCGGCCCGGATGGCGGCGCGGGTGGGAACAAGGTCTTCGCACCGCTGGCAGGCCGTCCGCTGCTGCGCTGGACTGTCGAGGCCTTCGCTGCCCATCCGGGTGTTGACGGCATTCTCGTAGTCGCCGGGGCGGGTGAAGTCGCCCGCTGCCGCGAAGCCTTGGACGGCGTGAATAAGCTGCTCTCGATCATCCCCGGCGGCGAGACGCGCCAGGACTCGGTTGCCATCGGCCTGTTCACCCTGGGCGGGGCCGCCGATGACCTTGTTCTGGTCCACGACGGCGCGCGCCCGCTGGTCACGCCGGACATCATCACCCGCTGCCTCGACGGTGCGCGCGAGTTCGGGAACGCCGTCGCCGCTTTGCCCCTCGCCGATACCTTGAAAGCTGTGGACTCCCAGCAGAAAGTCCAGCGCACCGTAGACCGCGAAGGGCTGTGGGCGGTCCAAACGCCCCAGGTGTTCCGCATGAAGACGCTGTTCGACGCGCACATCGCCGCGCGGGACCAGGGCTGGGCGGGCACCGATGAGGCCTCTCTGGTGGAGCGGTTCGGCGAGGAGCTAGTCCATCTCGTCCTTGGCGCTCCCGACAACTTCAAAGTAACCCGCCCCGATGACCTTCGGCTGGCCGAGGCGGTCCTAAGCGTCCGCCAAAGGGGAGCCATGGCACAAACCGACATCGGACACACACGCGTGGGCTTCGGCTACGACATCCACCCTCTCATCGCAGGCCGACGGCTCATGCTCGGCGGTGTCGAGATCCCCAGCCCGCGTGGCCTGGATGGGCACTCCGACGCCGACGTCCTCCTCCATGCCCTCTGCGATGCCCTTTTGGGCGCGGCGGGCCTGCCGGACATCGGGAACCTCTTCCCCAACACCGACCCCGCCTACAAAGGAATTTCGAGCCTGGAACTTCTGCGCCAGGTCTCGGAGCATGTCGGCGCGGCAGGCTATAAGGTCGGCAATGTAGACCTCACTCTCATCGCCGAGGCCCCCAAAATCGCCCCTCACACCCCGCAGATGCGCGCGCTCATCGCCCAGGCTCTGCATATCGAACCCGCCCGCGTGGGTATAAAAGCGACTACGAACGAGGGACTCGGATCGTTGGGGCGCGGCGAGGGCATCGCTGCCCATGCCGTTGCCGCCATCATCGGTCCCTAGAGAGAAGGGAACAGCTATGGCTATCGCCGTTACCGTCAAAGGCAAGCATCTTCAGGTTACGGAGGGCCTGCGCGAACACGCGCAGAACCGCCTCCAGAAGCTGGAAACCTACTTCCAGAACATTCGCGAGGTCATCGTCGTCGAGAGCGTCGAAGGCACACAGCACCGGGTCGAGGTCACCCTTCAGGGCGACGGCCTCCTGCTGCGCGGCGAGGAGCGCACTAACGACATGTATGCCTCCCTCGACCGCGTCGTGGACAAGCTCGAGGCGCGTCTCAAGAAGTTCAAGGCCAAGCACACCCACCTCCGCAACCACCAGCAGAGCCTCCGCACCAACATGGACATCACCAATGGGTCCGGTATGGACGGCATCCTCGCCGCCGATAGTGAGGAGGACGTGGATGACAGCCCGCGCATCGTCCGCACCAAGGCCGTCACTATGAAGCCTATGGGCATTGATGACGCCGTGCAGATGCTGGAGCTGACCGACCACGAGTGGTATGTCTATCTGGACATGGACACCCATATGACCCAGGTGGTCTACCGCCGCCGCGACGGCAACTACGGGCTGGTCGTCCCGAAGATCTAGCCCAGAGGGGATAAATGCAGGGAAGCGATGCGGAGGCGCAGGTACGCCCCGAACTCGAACAGATCATGCCGCTCATCAGCGTGCTCACGGGCCTCCCGACGCGCTGGAGCGGCGTGGTCGAAATCGTCGAGGACGCCGACTTCAAGGGGAAAAAGCGCCACATCTGCAGCATACAACTGGCCTCAGGTCTGGTCGTGCAGGATGCCCGTTGGACCACCCTCATCCACGAGAGCCTGCACGATGTCTCTGTGGGTTACAGTCTGATGGCTTACCAATCTGTACCCGGCTGGGAAGAAGGAGT
>JANLUQ010000373.1:0-2719 GCA_031363565.1 Armatimonadota bacterium
CCGCCGACCCCGAAGAAGGCGGCGCAGGGGCAACCGTGGTGACGCTAAGGGCGACATAAGGATTATATGACATTACGAACACCGTAAATTAGGGTATAACGGTGATGGCAGGCCCGAAACGTTTCGGACGTTTGATCGGGGGACTTCCTACCCAACCGGGCTAGGCAAGGTGCATCTGGCGTTGGGCCTCTAGTTTTTCCATTTGTAGAATGTTACCGCCGTGAGGCGGTTTTTTCTTGTCCGCAGTTCCTCCGTATAGTGGTAACGAAAGCCACCGAGGATTTTGCTGTACCGAATGGTGTCCCGCCCTGGCTTCGTTTTACCACCATTCTCAATCATGTCTGGGGAGCCAAAGACATTTGGAAGTAGAAGGAAGTCCTCGCGAACCAGGGGGACCTGCCCGCGCAGCACTTCCTCTTGATTGCCGTGCCTCTTGGTGATGTGCCGAGCGCTGTCGGTATCCATGATGTGCAGATAGCCAGTCACAATCAAGTCAATCAGCCTCAATGCGTAGAGCCATTTCTGGCTCAACTGGCACGAACCCGCCTTCCTGAAAGACGACGCGCGGACCGGCGGAGACGATGTCGTAAATCACCCCAACCTCTTTCTCCCAGCGTGTTGCCGCCACAAGCGGCTTATTTCTGTCGTCCTTGACCGCCACACTCTTCCTCCTGTAATACCGGCTCTTCCATAGCTTCCTTGCCATCATCCGCTCCGGGCGTTACTCCGCATTTGTCGCGCAGCGGGTCATCTATGCAGTTCATCCGTGTACTCGTGGAAGTCGCCTGTTTCCAGGTCCGCTGTCAGTTGTCGTTGCGCTTCCGGCACTATCCTGTCCGCCTCATAGGCGGGCAAAGCCCTGCCCACGGATGCCTTCAGGAACGGTTCACGCGCCTCAGGCGGAAGCGTCATCAAGTACCTCGGGTCAACGTCTTCTGCTTGGGAATTCAGAGGCGTGTTCATTCGGCCCCCTCCGCAAAAAGCCCCTCTGTGATGGTGCTCGCCATCAGGCCCTCTGCTTCCTCCCCGTCATCATCCCCCACCGGCGTCACGTCCCACCAGTTGTGGCCGGATTTGACTTCCGCCCGGAGCGGCACATCCAGCGGATAAGCGTTCTGCATGGCGTCACGCACCAAGTCGGCCAGCGCGCGGACCTCACCCTCGGGGCACTCGAACAGCAGTTCATCATGCACCTGGAGGACCATCTGCGCCCCCAGCCCGCTCTCCCGCAGCGCTTTGTCCACATGTAGCATCGCCAGCTTGATGATGTCGGCACTGGTGCCCTGGACCGGCATGTTGGCGGCCTCACGCTCCGCCGCCTGGCGGAATTGGAAGACGCGCGAATTGATGTCGGGGACGTAGCGGCGGCGGCCCGAAAGAGTCTGGACGTAGCCCTTCTCGCGCGCCCCTTCCAGCACGGTTTCCAGATACGCGCGGACGCCGGGGTAGAGCGCGAGGTATGCCTTGATGAGTTCGGCGGCACGGGCCTGGGTGATGCCCAGCTCGATGGCGACCCGGAAGGGGCTGGCCCCGTAGATGACAGCGAAGTTGATGGTTTTGGCCTGCCGCCGCTGGTCATGCGTCACCGGCTGGTCCTCGGGGACCTCGAAGATGCGGCGGGCGGTCTGGGCGTGAATGTCCGCATCAGTCTGAAAGGCTTCCACCAGGCCGGGGTCTTTGGTGATGTGCGCGAACAAGCGCAGCTCGATCTGCGAGTAGTCGGCGGAAACGAGTACGCGGCCCTTAGAGGCGACGAAGCCCTTGCGAATCCCACGCCCGATCTCGGTGCGGACGGGGATATTTTGCAGGTTTGGGTTGCTGGACGAGAGCCGCCCGGTGCTGGCGACGGTCTGGTTCAGCGACGTATGCACCTTGCCAGTTTCGGGGTTAATCAGCGCAGGCAGGGCATCGGCGTAAGTGCTTTTGAGCTTGGAGACCTCGCGCCATCGGATGATCTTGCCGGCGATCTCGTGGCCCTTCGCGGCCAGGTCTTCCAGGACCTCAGCCCCGGTTGAGTAGCCCGTCTTAGTCTTCTTGCCGACGGGCAATTTCAGCTTGTCGAACAGGACTTCCTGCAACTGCTTGGTCGAGCCAACGGAGAATTTCTGCCCGGCCAGCTCAAAGATCTCAGCTTCGAGCGATGCCATCTGCTCCCCGAGGTTCCGGCCCGCCGCGCGCAGCAAGTCGGCGTCCACGGACACCCCTGTCCGCTCCATGCCAGCGATGATCGGCGCGAGCGGCATCTCGATATCAGCGAAGATGCCTTGCAGGCCGTCCCGTTCCAGCCGGGGCGCGAGTGTGGCCTCCAATGCCTGGATGGCGCGCGCCTCGTCCATTGCTCCCGCTTCCAGATGCTCCGGGTCGGTCACCAGTTCCATGCCGGCGTTGTCGGCAGCGAGGTCAGCCAGCGGGTAGCCCGACCGGCCCGCATTTAGGAGGTAAGCCGCAAGCAGAACGTCAAAAGCAACACCGCGCAGGGCAACGCCATTACGGCCCAAAACACCTGTGGCGAGTTTCAGATCGTAAATGGATTTGGCACGGGCCACGTCTTGGAGGTACGGCGTCAGTGACTTGCCCCAGTCGGCCCAGGCGGCATAAAAAGCGCTGTCTGGCAGGCCAAAGGCCACGCCCTGCAGCTCGGCGTTCATCAGTGACATGGCGGCAGGCTTGACCCCGGCGGGCGGCGTCAGATGAAGCTGAAGGCCGACCGGCGCATCAG
>JANLUQ010000066.1:0-8862 GCA_031363565.1 Armatimonadota bacterium
TCGACGATCGTTTCCACGTCCGCCGCGTCGTACACGGCCACCATTTCGTCTTCCGCGCCGTCGTCTTCCAATCCGACCCAGCCGCCATACACGAGCAGGAGGCGTTTCAAGAACGCAGCGAGTTCCGGCAAGGTCGAGGTGGGGAAGTCAATGACATAGGCAGTCCCGGAGGCGTGCGGCACCATTCGTTCCGGGTCCCGTCGGACGAGAGTGTTGACCGTCTCCTTGCTGGCCTTCACCCACTGCCAGATCTTCGGGTACGGCGGAGGCGTGACGAGGATGTCGAGGAATGCTACGCCTGCGACCTCCTTGCGCTGTAACAGGTAGCCACAAGAGTGCGCGGCGTCTTCCACAGCCCCAAGCTCGAAGGCGACTTCGGACTGGTAGATCAGGTCTTCCATGTTCTTTAAATGAACGCCTTCCAGAACTCGGCGTCGAAGGGGAGTTCGGCCTGGGCGCGGAGAGCGCTGAGGTAGTCAGTAGTTTGGGAAGGGTTTAGCGGACGAGAGTTAGGCGCGAAATCATCGCCGATGAGGACGATCTGGGCAGAGGGGAGGTCGCCTCGGCGGTTGACGCGGCCCGCGCGGCGGATCAGATTCTCGGGGGGGCAGAGGGTGGAGAGCAGGACGGTGGCGTCCAGGTCGCTCGATTCCAGGGCGTCGCCAGTTGTCAGCAGCAAATAGCCCTCGCCTTCTTTTTCTAGTTCGCGGAGCTGGGCATAGGTGCGGCGACGCACCTCGGCAGGCTGATCGGGGTGGTAGGTGTAGACCGAATGCGGGTAGGCGGGGGCGAGGCGGGCGAGTAGGGTCTCGGCATCCTTGGGGGCCTCGAAGACGCCGAAGACGCGCGAGTTCTGGTAGTAGGCGCGGCGGATCTCGGACTCGATGAGGGCGAGCGGGTCCGAGGAAGGTTTGTAGGATAGGGTGCGGGCGGGCGCGGGGCGTACATCCCCGCTGGGCAGGAGATCCAGGAAGCCGAGTTCTTCCATGAGGGCGGTCGGCATGGTGCTGGTGGCGACCAGCACGTCCAGGTCCTGCGCGAACAGGAACTCGACCAGCCGGTGGAAGCGGGAGAAGGCATCGCCGCCGTAGCTGTGCGCCTCGTCGAAGAAGAACAGGTCGCGGCGCGGCGGCTGCTCCTGGGTTCCGAGCAGGACGGCGGGCAGGGCGTGGACGCCGCCGCTGCCGAAAAAGAGTTCACGGAAGCGTGAGAACGTAGTCAGGATCAAGTCCACATCGGCTTCCAATGGGTTGGTGGCGACGTGCGGGTCCTCGGTGCCGTCAGGGAAAAAGCGGCGGCACTCGTTGCCCTGTGTGTCTTCTTCGGCCAGGTCGAGGCACACTGTCCGGGGCGTCTCGTCGGCCTGGACGAACGCCTTCAGGTAGGGGACCAGTCGGTACAAATAGTCGTCCAGCGGCGAGCCGTCCGGCCCGATCAGGAACAAGCGGCGGGGGGCGCCGCCCCGGCGCAGGCCCAGGGCGGGGATGACGACCGCCTCGACCTTGCCCGCTCCGGTGGGGACGGGCAGAATCCCGCCCAGTCCCCCCTCCGGGTTGGAGAGCAGCCCGTAGAGGCGTGCCTGCCACGGGTACGCCTGCAAGAGCGCGCCGTCACTGGTCAGCCGATAAGCCGCCGCCGCTACCCCGTCCTGATCCGAATCCACTCTGTCCGCTCCCAATGCCGAAGAAACCATCTTTGTTATCCTTATGTTATTATAACATAATTCAGCTTCGCCGCGAGCGGTGTGACACTGTCCCCGCAAAAAAGCTGGGGTATAATTAACTGATGTTACGCAGTCCCGCCCTGAAGGGCAGGTCTGGGGGGCCTGCGGCCAACCGGTCTGCGACCGGAAGAGAAGACTTCCCTTCCCGCCCGCAGGGCGGTCGGCGTCTCGCCCCCCAGACGGGTCGTTTACGGCCCGGTCACAGCCCGTGCGTAACATCAGTAATTAACCCGAATCAACTCTACCCCGCTTTATATAGAGCGTTTACAGGAACTGTTTGCCCCATGATCACTGTCCAGGATGTTTCCAAGTCTTACGGAACGCGCACACTTTTCGATCAGGTCTCCGTCAAGTTCACGCCGAGCAACCGTTACGGCCTGACCGGCCCCAACGGCGCAGGCAAGTCTACGTTCATGAAGATCCTGACCGGAGAGATTGACCCGACCAACCGGGGGACGGTCAGCCGCCCGCGCAAGGTCGGCGTCTTGAGCCAGAACCAGAACGCTTTTGACGGTGAGCGTATTCTCGACACCGTTATGATGGGCAACCCGACTCTCTGGAATGCTCTGAAGGAGCGCAATGCGCTCTGCGAAGCCGAGGAGTTCACCGATGCCATGATGGAGCGGCTGGGGGACCTGGAGACGAAGATCGCCGACGACAATGGCTACGAGGCCGAGATGGAGGCGGCGGAGATGCTGCGCGGCATCGGCATCCCCGACGACAAGCACTCAGACCTGATGGCGAGCCTGCCGAACGACTACAAGTTCCGCGTCCTGTTGGCCCAGGCTTTGTTCGGCGGGTCGGACGCCCTGCTGCTGGATGAGCCGACGAACTACATGGACCTCGAGACGATCCACTGGCTGGAAGAATTCCTGCTGGACTACAAGGGGACCCTGATCGTTATCTCGCATGACCGGCACTTTTTGAATGCGGTCTGCACCCACATCGCCGACATTGATTACGACACGATCATCAACTACCCCGGCTCTTATGACGACATGGTCGAGCACAAGATGCAGGCGCGGCAACGGATCGAGAACGACAACAAGGACAAGGGCAAGAAGATCGCCCAGCTTCAGGAGTTCGTCAACCGATTCGCGGCGGGCCAAAGGTCCTCGCAGGTGCAGTCGCGCCGCAAGGAAATGGTCCGGCTCGCGCCGACTGAGATGAAGAAGTCCAACATCCAGCGCCCCTATATCCGGTTCGAGCAGCGGAAGCCGTCGGGCCGGGAGGTCGTCACGGTCACCGGGCTGTCCAAGTCCTTCGACGGGCAGTGCATTCTGAAGGACATCAATTTCGAGGTCTCGCGCGGCGAGAAGGTGGCGATCATCGGCCCGAATGGGGTGGGCAAAACGACACTCATCCGCTGCCTTGTGGGCGACCTGACGCCGGACGCCGGCACGGTCAAGTGGGGGACGGGTATGACCTGGGGCTACTACCCGCAGGACTACCGCAGCGGCATCCCATCCGGTGTTCTCGCCCTGGACTGGGTGATGGGCTTCGACGAGGAGAACCAGGGCCAGCAGTTCGTGCGTGGGCTGCTCGGCCAGATGCTCTTCAAGGGTGATGAGAGCTTGAAGCTGACCGAGGCGCTGTCCGGCGGCGAGGCGGCCCGGCTGCTGATGGCGAAGCTGATGCTGGAAAAAAGCCCCGTTCTGATCTTCGACGAGCCGACCAACCACCTGGACCTGGAGGCGGTCTCGGCCCTGGCGGAAGGGCTGTCGCAGTTCGTCGGCACGGCCTTTGTCGTCTCGCACGACCGCGACCTGATCTCCGAAATGGCGACGCGCATCCTCTCTTTCACGGAGGACGGTCTGCTGGACTTCCGGGGGACATACGACGAGTATTTGCAAGCGCATCCGCTGCCGGAGCGCCTCAAGAAGGGCGGCAGGTAGCGGTCTGAAGCCCCGGCATGGACGCCGGGGCTGAGATAATCGTACTAAACCGCCGACAATCAGGGTGGCGTTCTTGTTCGGCCTAGGCGCCCGTGTCCCCCAGACACGCGAGACTTCGATGGCCTGATGTTAGGGCTTCCTATGTTCAGCGGTGCTATACCCGAGACGATCTCACCCCATTCCCCGCCGAGGCATTCGGCGACCGATATTCCCAGCGCCCCTGCCGTGCAGGCCGGCCTGCTGGAGACGCTGCTGACCCAGAGCCGGGATGCGGCCCTGGTGGTCGAGGCACCCTCATCTGAGTTGACCGCCCTGCGTATCGTCTATGCTAACCCCGCCTGCCTCTACTTGGGGTTGGATGGCTCCGTTCGCGGCCTGACATTCGACCAGGCGCTGGCTGTCTTCCGAGATGCTCTGGCCGACTCCGCGCTGGTGGGTCGGGTACGCTCCTGTCTCACGGCCGGCCTACCGCTTCGTGGTGAGGCGCTGGTGGGCGAATACCAGGGGCAGCCGCGTCATGCGCTGCTGGATCTCAGCCCGCTGCCCGCGCCCGCCTCGACACCACTTTCGGCTCCCCCGCTTTGGCTCATCACGGTCCGCGATGTCGCCCCGACTGACTCCATTCTCGCTGACCCTACTCTCCTACGGACACTGATAGACACGCTGCCGGACCAGATCCATGTCAAGGACCGGCAGGGGCGCTACCTGCTGGACAACGAGGCGCACCGACGGGGGCGGAACCTGCGCCCCGGCGAGACGGTCGGCAAGACAGTGGAGGATTTTTTTCCTCCGCCCCTCGCCCGGCTTTATGAGGCGGACGACCGAAGCGTCCTTCACACCGGCCGGGCAATCCGGGACCGCGAGGAGCCGACGCTGGATCAGGACGGCAGACGCCGCTGGGTCTCGACCACCCGGACGCCGCTGATCGGGGCGGGCGGCGAGGTGGTCGGCTTGATCGGGGTCAGCCGTGACATCACCGACCAGATGCTGGCGACCGAGTCGCTGACGCAGACCAAGCACCTGCTTACCGAGGCGGTCGCGCGGGCCGATCGTGACCCGCTCACGGGCCTGCTGAACCACCGTGCATTCCACAAGCGGCTGGAGCAGGAGGCCGAGGCCGCCCGGCGGAGCGGCTTGCCGCTTGCCATCGCCATGATGGACCTAGACAACTTCCGGTTCTTCAATGACGGCTACGGCCATTCGATCGGCGATGATCTGCTGCGTCAGGTCTCAGGCGCCCTGAGCGCTGCCTGCCGGCCTGGCGATACCTTGGCCCGCTACGGGGGCGATGAATTCGCCCTGTTGCTGCCCGGCCTAGGAGCAGAAGGGGCGGTCCGGCTGGCCGACCGCCTGGTCGCGAGTCTGAGCGGGGTGGGCTATCGTCCGCCCGGCTACGACGCCGCGATTCCGCTGACGCTTTCTATCGGCATCGCCATGTTCCCTGATGACGGCCCCGGACGTTTGGACACCCTGGCCGCGGCGGATGCGCGGCTGGCCCGCGTCAAGACCGGTGGGTATGGGCGTGGGGATCTGGCCGACCGGCTGCGCGCGCATCTGCCGTGTTCCCAAGCCGACTTTTCGATGCTGAACGCCCTGGTGACGGCGGTGGACGCCAAGGACCGCTACACGCGGCGTCATTCCGAAGACGTCATGGCCTATAGCTTCCAGATCGCTCAGGAGCTGGGCCTGGACGAGAAAGAGCAGCGCCGGACTTTGCTTGCCGCATTGCTGCATGATGTCGGCAAGATCGGCGTTCCTGATTCCATCCTGCGTAAGCCGGGGAAATTGACGGGCGAGGAATACGAGGCGATCAAGCAGCACCCGATGATGGGTTCGATCATCGTTGGCGCCATGCCGGGTTTCGAGGGGACGCTGGACGCCATCCGCCACCACCATGAGCGTTGGGACGGGTTAGGCTACCCGTTCGGGCTGGTGGGTGCGAAAATCCCACAAGTGGCCCGGATCATGGCTGTGGCCGACGCCTTCTCGGCCATGACCACGGACCGGCCCTATCGCAAGGGCATGGATGCGCGCCGCGCGCTCTGCATCCTGCAGGAAGGCGCAGGGTCGCAGTGGGACCCTGAATGCATCGCCGCGTTCGCCGCTGTCCGTCACAAGCTGGATGACCTGGACGGCTGGCTCGGGGAGGCCTAGCGTATGGACGGCGTCCCTTTCCTGTATCATGCGACGCCGCTGCATTATTTACCGCATGTCGGGCAGAGCGGCGCTTTGTATGCCCAAAGCGTTCTCGCCGCCCGTAACATCGCGCCCCGCCCGACGGCGGCGCGGCGCGATCGGATGCTTGGGCTGGCAGACTGGGTACATCTATCGCTAACTCCGGATACGCCCTTGCTGCGGGACAAGCTGCGTCTCGGCTACCCGCACGCCCTGCTTGTTTTCGAGCGTGAGGCTGTCCTGGCGCTCCCCCAGGTCGCTCTCCTGCCCTATAACACGAAGGCTTGGCGCTCCCGCACCGCCTGCCAACCCGTAACAGACCCATTAGAAAAGGCCGCCCTGCTGCGGCGTCACCTGGAGACGGGGCGTTTTCCAAGCTTGGAGGTATTGGTGCAGTATGGCCTCGACCTGACCTTTTTGGTACAGGTCGCCTTCGCGACGGATGAGGAGCGCGCGCTGATGGCCGCTCTGCTCGGCGCGCTGGGCTTGTCGTTCCCTGCGCCGCTGGTCACGGCCCCGGCGCTATTTCCCGGCGCTGAGAAGTATGTGGCGACTACGGCTGAACGGATCGCGGCTTATTTTGAGGCTTGCCGCGCCGTTGGTTCCCTCCTGCCGCCGCCCGCGATCCCCTTTGATTGACATGGTACCAACTCTCTGGCGGCATATCACAGACATCGGCGGGCACTATGGGGTGAACCCCGCGCTGTTCGCCGTGCTCTACCTCGCCCACCATCCTCTGTTCTGGGGGACGATGGCCTGGCTGGCCACGCGTGTCCGCCGGAAGCAGCCGACGGCGGCAGTGGTCGCGCTGGGCGTCTTCTTTTGGTTCCTGCCCTACATCTATGTCTTTGTCTTCGGTCGCGGCCTGCCCTGGTGGGTCTATGCGCTGGTCGCCCTCGTCGTCGCCGTCGGCGGGACACATGCTGTTAGGGAGATCAGGCGGCGCCTCACGGCAAGCACTAAAGCGTGATGCTGAACATCACGAACGGGCGCGGCTTGATGCGCCCATGCAGCAGGGGGAACTCGACGCCGACGGACGAGATCAGGCCGATGCGCGCCGAGGCCGCCAGGGACAGCCCGTGCAGCGTTACCTGCCCGTCCACAGTGTAGCGGCCTGGTCCATCGAAGCTAATGATCGGCGCGGCGATGACGGGGCTGACCCCCTCGTGACCGCCGAGCAGCAGGCCCAGCTTGATCGTCCGGGCGGGCAGGCCGTCGGGGCGACGGAAGCCCGCCGTCTCGCCGAAGAAGCGGGCGCGCAAAAACTGCCGTCCCAGCTTCGCCGCTGCGTCTGCACCCGAGGCCGCCCCATAATGGCCCGTATTGAGCCAGACTATCTTCGTCCCGCCGAAATCTCTGGCGAGTGCCTTCGCCCCATCCGGCAGGACGACCAGGTCATAATGTCCGTTGATCATCAAGGCATCTTCGGGGTTAAAGTGCCGCTTCGGGAGCCAGCTTGCGGCATCTATGGGTGCCATCGCCGCTTGATAAGTCTCATAAGTGTAGCCGCTGCGCTTGATCTCGTCCCGGTAGCGGCGTGTCACAAGCCCGTCCCAGAAGCCTTTGGCAAAGTCCGCCCCGCCGACAATCGTGATCACGACTTTGATACGCGGGTCTACGCCCGCCGTCAGGCCGCTGAGGATGCCGCCCAGGCTGATGCCTGCGATGCCCATTCGGCTGGGGTCAACGTCCGGCCGCCGCGCCAGATAATCCAGCCCCCGACGCGCATCCAGAACGGCCTGCCGCAATGCGCCGACCATATGCGGCACGTTCCCCGACAAAATCTCCGTGTCTTGACCAGCATACTGCGGGCCGCGCGGCTTGCGGTTCAGGCTGTACGGCTCGACCACCACGAGCGCGGCCACCCCCGCACTGACGACGGCGCGCGCCAACTTGAACGCGCCCGCCGTCGAGCCGGCGTTCCACTCGTGCAGGACCACCATGGCGGGGTGGGGGCCCGGTCCCGGCGGCTGGAAGAAGTAAGCCGTGACGGTGTTGTTGACGGGGTAGGGGGAGGTGATCGGGCTGGGATAAGTGATCCGAGTGATCTGGATTCCATTCTGGACCTCGAACGGCTTCTCGGTCACCGGAAATGACGCGGCGGCATCGTAGTCATAGAAGGCCGGGTCCACGCCGGGCGGTGGGGAAGTGGTCGGGGGTGCGTCGGCACTCGCGACGCGCAGCAGGAGCAGAAGGCAGAAGACGGCCAGCGCCGTTCCTGCCCGTAACCAGGGGGTGTTGCCAAATAGTTCTCTGATGGGATTGCCTCGTTCTGTCGCGGCGGGCCATGTTGTCCCCGTCCGCATTTGTGGGTATTTCCGAAGAAGTACACTTTCAAAGAGGATTTACCCAAAATGGCGGATCATACCCAGCATCAGGACGCGGTGAAGAAGATCGCCGCGCTGATCAAGGAAATAGATTTCGGAATGCTGACGACCGTGGACGCAGAGGGCCGGCTGAACTCGCGCCCGATGTCCGCGAACAAGAAGGTGGAGTTCGACGGCGACGTCTGGTTTTTCACCTACGGCGAGTCGGTCAAGGTCCACCAGATCGAGGCCAAACCGCATGTCAATGTCGCCTTCTCAGACCCCAAGAGCCAGACCTATGTTTCGCTGTCGGGCCGTGCCGAATTGGTCCGGGACAAGGCCAAGATCGAGGAGCTGTGGGAGCCTGCCCTGAAGGCGTGGTTCCCGAAGGGTGTGGATGAGCCGGACATCGCCCTGCTGAAGATCAATGCCGACCAGGCCGAGTATTGGGACTCGCCTTCCAGCCCCATCGCCCACCTGGTCAGCCTGGCGAAAGTCGCCGTCACCGGCGAGCCCGCCCAGCCCGGCGAGAACGAGAAGGTCACGCTGTAGGCTTCTGTCTTCGACCGTAGGGGCGAACCTTGTGTTCGCCCTTTTTTGTTTGCGCGTGGTAAAATGACTTAGAATCTATGTCAAAAGTCAGCCGGTCAAGCGAGCGCGTGGCATTTGCGGAACCAGATCAGGGCGCAGGCGAGTTTCAGCCCCGCCAGGTAGTTGGCGGCCTTCTTCTCCCAGCGGATCAGGATGCCCCGCCACCGCGACA
>JANLUQ010000498.1:0-10056 GCA_031363565.1 Armatimonadota bacterium
CCCTGCTACCGCTGCCTGTACCCGGAGCCTCCCCCGCCCGGCCTGGTGCCATCGTGCGCCGAGGGCGGCGTCTTGGGCGTCCTGCCCGGCATCATCGGGGTCATCCAGGCCATCGAGGTTGTCAAGCTGATTCTCAGCGAGGGCCGGCCGCTCGTCGGACGCCTGATGCTGTTCAATGCGCTGAAGATGTCCTTCCGCGAGCTGAAGCTGCGTAAAGACCCGAACTGCCCGGTCTGTGGCCAGAACCCGACGATCACGCACCTGATTGATTACGATGAGTTCTGCGGCGTCGGGCGCGGCGAGGAAGGCCCAGCTCTGACGGACGGCGAGGTCATCACCGCCCGCGAGTTGAAGGCGAAGCAGGATCGGGGCGATAATTTCACCTTGATTGATGTCCGCGAGCCGTATGAGTACGCCATCGGGCATATCCCCGGCTCGAAGCTCGTCCCGCTGGGCACGATCAAGGAGCGCCTGCACGAGTTCGACACGGCCGATGACATCGTGCTGCACTGCAAGTCCGGCAAGCGGTCGTCCGAAGCCTTGCAGATCTTCAAGGATGCCGGGTTCAAGAAGCTGCATAACCTAACCGGCGGCATCCTGGCCTGGTCGAACGATGTGGACCCGAACGTGCCCAAGTATTAAGCGGATAGAGAGGGCGTACCGATGGGTGCGCCCTCCCTTTTTCGACTTCGGCTGCCCTTGACACCTCCCCTGCCCGCCGGGTATAGTGCCCGAGCACGGGGCGCCTTTGTCCTGTAAACCGCTAGGTAAACTAAACAAAGGCTTCAAGGCCAGTCTAGGGAAAGCGAATTACCATGAGCATCACATCTCCCGACAGTCCGCAGAAGGTCCGGCTGAACCTGACGTTCCCCGTGGAGCGCGTGGACCAGCCGCTTCTGGCGCAGGCGATCCGAAACTTTGGCGTCATCGCCGATATCCGGCGGGCGCAGGTCGAGCCGCAGACAGGCGGCTATATCATGCTGGAGCTGACCGGCACGGAAAAGCAGATTGACGAGAGCATCGCCTTCTGGAAAGCGTTCGGCGTCGGCGTCGGCTTCATCGGCGCGGAAGAAGTGCAGGCGTACTAGGCCCGAGAAGGCAGAGGAGAATACTAACGATGGCAGATGGCAGCAGCAATTACGCGCACCCCGAGGTCCTTGTCGAGACGGACTGGGTCGCACAGCACCTAGGCTCAGGCGGGTTCAAGCTGATCGAGATTGATGTGGACACCGAGGCGTATGCCCAGGGCCATATCGCGGGCGCGACCGGTTTCAACTGGGAAACTGAGCTTGAAGATACCCTGCGGCGCGATGTGCCGGACCAGGGCCAATGGGAAAGTCTTCTGAGCAAGGCGGGGATTTCCAATGGCGATACCCTGGTGCTCTACGGCGACAACAATAACTGGTTCGCGACCTTCGGCTACTGGCTGTTCCTGATCTATGGACATGACCGGAGCAAGCTAAAGCTCGTTAATGGCGGGCGCAAGAAGTGGGTCGCCGAAGGCCGCGCCCTGACGACCGAAGTCCCTTCCCCGACCCCGACCCAGTATCACGCTTCGGAGCCGAACTGGGAGCTGCGGGCCTACCGCGACCAGGTCCTCCAGAGGTTAAGCGACCCCAACTTGACCTTGATTGATGTCCGCTCGCCCGACGAGTTCACCGGCAAGGTGATCGCGCCCCCCGGCATGAACGAGACGGCCCAGCGCGGCGGCCACATTCCCGGCGCGCAGTCGGCGCCCTGGCTGAATGCGGTGAAGGAGGACGGCACCTTCAAGTCCGCAGAGGACCTGAAGACGTTCTACGCAGGCAAGGGCGTGAGCGAGGGCAAGGACGTAATCGCCTACTGCCGTATCGGCGAACGGTCGTCGCATACCTGGTTCGTGCTGTACAACCTGCTGGGCTATGAGAACGCCAAGAACTATGACGGCTCCTGGACCGAATGGGGGTCCATCATCGGCGCCCCAATCGAGCGCGAAGTGCCGACCGTGGCCGGTACGGGCGGCGATGGTAAGGTCTGCCCTCCATAGCCTCCCGTAAGGGTGACTATCTGACCCGTAGGGGCGAACCTCGTGTTCGCCCTTCTTTCTTGCCTCGACTTTTCATCCACCCCTCATGCGACTCACAACCAAAAGTCAGTACGGCCTGCGCGTTCTGGGCGACCTCATCCGCAACTGGCGCGCGGGCAACGGCTACCTGCAAGTCGGGGAGCTAGCCGCGCGCTGCGACACGTCCCAGAAGTATCTGGAGCAGGTGCTCCTGCCGCTGTCCCATGCAGGCGTCCTGGAAAGCAAGCGCGGGCAGCATGGGGGCTACCGGCTGAACCGCGAGCCGAGCGAAGTCTCGCTGGCCGAGGCCCTGCGCCATCTGGAAGGGCTGCTGATGCCCATTCCAAAGTGGGCGGACGACAACACGGACTCGTCGGAGCTGGCCCGTGTTCTGCGCCGGGTCCGGGACGCCATCCGGGACATCCTGGAGAACACCTCCATCGAAGTGCTGGCGGAGGATGGGACGGCCGGCCCAGAGCGCACGGGCGAGGCCGTCGAGGCGCTGATGTATTATATATAGGATACTTGCGCGACGGGAGAGGAGGCTTAAAGCCACTGCCCTCCTACCGCCATCAGGTAGATACCAACATATAGAACTGCGGTGCCGCGCAGGGAGACGGCGATGAGGCGGGGGCGGCGCGGGCGGTAGTAGGCGGCGAAGGCGAGCAGGGGCAGGAAGCTGGCGAGTTTCGCGGCGCAGAAGGCGAGGTCGCCGTGGTGCAGGCAGAAGGCCATCCAGGGATTGGCTTCCGAGGCCGCCCCGGCGTGGACCCAGTAGAGGGTCGAACACATGTCGGCGGTGCAGATCAGGAAGAGCAAGAGGCTATCCCAGGCAAGCCAGGCATGGCCCCACGTCGCCCTTCCCTCATTCATCTTCTTCACGTTACTCGGTTGTTCCCAAGCGATCATTGCGCGTTCCCCTTCTCCTCTGCGGACCTATACTCTCTCTTATCCACAAAGCAGGCCAAGTCTTCACGGAAGACCTGTGCGAAATACTGGGATTTCGGTGGGGAACGCCGAAACCAGTATTTTCACGGATACAGGAGTTATTCCAACTGCGCCTTTGGCTCGACCATCTTGACTAGGCCGATGGAGACGAAGAAGAGCAGGGTAAGCGGAATAGCGAGTGCGAGCATGGTGCCGGGGTCATTCGAGGGGGCGACCACCATCGCCAGGGTGAAGAGGCCGACAGCGATTTGACGCCAGTAACGGATCATCAGGGCGGAGTTGATGATGCCGATTTTGCCGAGGAACATGAGGACGACGGGCAGCTCGAAGAGCAGGCCGAAGACGAGCAGGAGCTTGACGACGAAGACGATATAAGTCAGCGGGTTCTGCATCAGGACGGCGCCGGGTGGGATATAGCTCAGGAACCACTTGACCGCCATCGGCAGAATAAGGTAGGCGCAGGACAGACCCAGGAGGAACAGGACGACGGACATCGGGGCGATGAAGTAAACGCCCTTCTTCTCGTGCGAGGTCAGGGCAGGGGCGATGAAGCCCCAGAGTTCCAGGATCACGAACGGCAGGGCAATGACCAGACCACCGACAGTGGCGATCTGGAGCGTCAAAAAGAAGCCATCGGTAAAAGAGTGAAAGGCGAAGGGCGGAAGCTGTGTCTGCCCGTCGCGGATCGCCCGCGCGCCGACGACCTTGTTGATCGGGGCCATCAGTGTCGTCTCGATCCGGCCACTGAGAAGGTAAACGGCGACCATGCCGAAGAGGACATAGAGGCAGGCACGGATGAGCCGCGTCCGCAGCTCGGCCAAATGCTCGGTCAGCTCGGCTTTCCGTTCTTCGTCGCGCTTGGGGTCCTCTTCTGGGCCGCTCATTCTTAGTGCCATACGTTCCGCTTTCAGTCGGCCTTGCCAGCCCGTCGATCGGCCTCTCCTAGATGACGACGGTGGTCTCGGTATAGGTTAGTTTGGTGGGCGCGTTGGAGTTGGCTGCGCCCCCACCGAATCCCCCGCCAATGCCACCGCCGCCCGGATAACCGCCGCCAAAGCCGCCGCCGCCCGGATAGCCGCCACCGCCCCCGAAGCCACCGCCGCCCGGATAGCCGCCACCGCCCCCGAAGCCACCGCCGCCCGGATAGCCGCCGCCGCCCGGATAGCCACCCCCCCCGCCGAAGCCACCGCCGCCCGGAGAGCCACCACCAAGGCCACCGCCGCCCGGATAGCCGCCGCCAAGGCCGCCGCCGCCCGGATAGCCGCCACCGCCCCCGAAGCCACCGCCGGCAGTGCCGAGGGAAAGGAGGCCCGGCGTGGTCGTGGTCATCGAGAGAGTCGTCTGCGTGCGGACGACACGGCCGGCATTATAGGCGAAGTAGATGACGCGCTCGAATTTGATGTCCTGGGCCGCGAGGGGGGGCAAGGGCGAGCCAGGGGCAGGCCGGAAGAGGGCGGGACCGGTGTAGGTCTCGCGGATCTTGGCGGTCGGGTAGCGGTCCTGCCACTCGAAGCCTTCCAATGTGCTGGTCGCCGTCACGGTCGCGGGAGTGGGCGAGGTCCAGTCCAGGGTGAGCTTGACCGGCGACTCCCAGTGGGCGCCGACGGAGACGCGGCGGGGCGGCAGCACGGGGATAGAGAAGCCGATGGCGTTTCCCCGGTTCTGGGAGGGCAGGTCGGATAGGACGCGCCCGCGCGCGTCCACGGTGCGGTATAGGGCACGGACCTGAGCGAGCGGGAAGACGCTGCCGCGCGTGGCGACATAGGAGACGAACGGCTTGGGGCGGGCGGCGTGGTCCACGGGGATGATCTCGTCGCGGATAAGGTACTCGCCGCCGGTGGCATTTTCGACGCTGCGCGAGAAGCGCAGGCGCGACTCCTGGATGGGCGGCGAAATGGTGGTCGGGAGAGCCTCAGTGGAGGCGGCAGTCAGGTCGGTCCGCCGCTGGTAACGCATGTCCCGGCTGGTCTTCCACGGGTAGGTCATGGTGATGCCCTGGCTGGAGGGCAGGTTGATCTTATTGGCGAGCTGGACGGAGACAGTGTCTTTACCGACCATTTGGCTGCGCTTATCGTAGATGGCGATGGAAAGGGCGTGCAGGCCATCCGTGTAGTGGGCGACCGTGTCGGGGGAATCGGCGGGGGCATAGCCAGCCTTGGTATCCCAGATGTAGACAGGGCTGTGCGGGTTCGCGGGGAGGGCCTGGGCGGTGACGAACCGGCCGTCAATGCTGACGGCGACGTAGCCGCCCTGGGGGAACTCGCGCACCTTGATCGGGACGGATTCGCGGACGATGGCCTTGTTGAACGGCAGTGCGATCTGGATCGGATCAGCAGGGGCCAGCGCGGCGGGGGCAGGCTTGGCCTTCTGTGCCAGGATCGCTCCCGCTGCCAGTGTGCCAGTGAGGGCGAGAAGAGCGATCGTCGTTGCCGATGGGTTACGCATGATGATGGACCTCGGTTGGTTGGGTGGGCACGGGTTCGCCGGACGCGGGTTCGGTGGACTCGGGTTCGTCGGACGCGGTCTGGGCCGAGGCGGTGGCCTCGGCGATGGCGGCTCGGGCCTGATCGGCCAGACGGGCCGGGACAAGGACATCGGCCCAGCGGGTCTCGCCGGCCTGGAAGACATTCCCAAGCATGGGAGAGGGCAGGCCGTCGAAGGTCGCCGGGATGCCGGCGGCTTCGAGCAGGCCGCGCACGATGTTGGCCTCCATCTCGCTCCCAGCGGCGAGGACGGCGACCAGCGGCTCCGTCTCAGCCTCGGGGTTCAGGGCGACATTGTCAGGGATACCTTCGAGCGGGTCGGTCGGGATCTGCCAGTCGTTCAGAGCCTGCTCGGCTTCCGGCAGCGAGTCCGGGTCGGTCCGGGCGACATAGGCATCAATGTCGGCGACGAGCCGATCCGCCTCCTGCTCTTCGTGCCGGGCCTGGGCCGCTGCACGCTCTTGAGGAAGGTTTTGGGCCGCTTCGCGCCGCGCGGCGGCTTCGAGCGGCGTTTCAGCGGCGGTTTCGACGGGTGTATCCATGGGGTGGTTTCTCTCTGGGCGCATCAGTTTGGCCGAGCCAGTGGCGACGACAAGGCCGTCTTCGGTTCGGATGTCGCCTTCGCAGACGATCAGGCGCGAGCGGACAGCAATGACCTTGGCCTGGGCGCGCAAGGGGTGGCCGACGAGCGCGGGTCGCTTCAAGCGTGTCGTCAGCTCGGCCGTCACCCAGTAAAGGCCGTGGCGCTCCAAAGCGGCGTGGGACAGGACCTCATCGAGCATGAGGGCCAGCAGGCCGCCGTGGACCCGGTCAGCCCAGCCCTGATGCTCAGGCCGGGGAGTCCAGGTGGTGACACAGGTGTCGCCGTCCCAGGCGAAGGTCAGCTTCAGTCCGGTTTCATTGCGCGGGCCACAGCCGAAGCACAGACCATCATCGGTGAGACGCGCATCGCTCATTCGGCGATTTCCGCCCAGAGCCGCTTGCGGTAGTAGTCACACTCGCCCTGGAGGGGGCAAGCGGCGCAGGCTGGGCTGCGGGAATGGCAGCAACGGCGGCCATGCTCGATCAAATGGACATGAAACGGGTAGATCTGGTCATCGTCGAGCAGTCTGGGCAGCAGGTCATGGGCCTGATCAGCGGTGACGGTCGGCCCGATGAGACCGATGCGCTGCGAGACGCGGTGAACATGGGTGTCTACAGGCAGGACCGGGCGGCCCAGGTTGAACATCAGGACGCAGGCCGCCGTCTTCGCGCCGACGCCGTGGAAGGAGCGCAGATAGTCCCGGATGGCTGCATCGTCCCATGCCCGGATGTGGTCCAGGTCGGTCCGCCCGCTGCGCTCGTATACATCCTGTAAGATCGCCTGAATGCGCGGCGCCTTGATATTCGCCAGCCCGCCTCCTCGAATGGCATCGGCCACGGCGGTGATGGTGGCAGTCCGCACATCATCCCAGCCACCCGGAAAGGCCTGCTTCAAAGACGCATAGGCGCGCCCGGAGTTCAGATCACTGGTATTCTGCGATAGGACGGTCGCGACAAGCGCGCCCAGGATATCGTCCAGGTAGTTCTCCGCGCGCCAGACGCGCGGCCCATAGGCTTCGGTCAGGGCGACCTCGACGCGCACCGCCTTGGCCCGCAGTTCGTTTTGGCGGTTTTCCTGCTGACGGTTATCGCTGGTGCGCCCTGCATCACGACCCGCGACCACGGATGCTGCCGCCGAAGATGATTTTGCCCCACGCACCGCTTTCACACGCAATTATAGCATATCGCCTTGCGGTTGACAAGGGCGGAAAATCAGGATGCCTGGCAACCGCTTCCCGAAAGGCAGCAGAGGCGGCTAAGCGTCCTACTGTCGCCGCGGTCAAAGTGTCATCTGCCGCACCCTGCCTTTATCACTGCAAGACTTGATCAGGGCAAGACTTGATCAGGGCGGCGGCCCGGCAGGAGCGGCACCAATCGTTACATAGCCAATCAGGTGAATACCGCCCGCCAGATGCCCATCCATCATCAATGAGATCGCTTCCCAATAGCGGTCTTCCGACGCCGCTCGAAACTCGAGGATCGTCTCCTCTGTCACCTCATTCAGATCCCGGAGCGGCACGATAGAGCCCTCTAAGGGCGCGGCATCCGCCGCGCCCCTTATCTATGTCGCTCCGAAAGTAGCCTACAGGCCCTTGTCGTCGAGGAACTTGATCAGGTCGGCGACGCGGCAGGAGTAGCCCCACTCGTTGTCGTACCAGGCGATGACCTTGACGAACGATCCCAGCCCGATGGTCTCCAGGGCACTGAAGATAGACGAGTGCGGGTTGCCTTTGAGGTCGGTCGAGACCAGAGGCTCGTCCGAGTACTGGAGGATACCCTTCATAGGGCCGTCGGAGGCGGCGGCCTGCATGGCGGCGTTGATCTCCTCAGGCGAGGCGTCACGGCCCAAGAGGGCGGTGAAGTCCACGACCGAGACGGTTGGGGTCGGGACGCGGAAGGCCATACCGGTGAACTTGCCCTTCAGCTCGGGGATGACCAGGCCGACGGCCTTGGCGGCGCCGGTCGAGGACGGGACGATGTTCTGGGCGGCGGCGCGGGCATCGCGCAGGTCCTTGGCCGCTGTGTCCACGGTGCGCTGCGAGTTGGTGTAGGCGTGGATCGTGGTCAGCAGGCCCTTCTCGACGCCGAAAGTGTCATTGAGGACCTTGGCGACCGGGGCGAGGCCGTTCGTGGTGCAGGAGGCGTTGGAGATGACATGGTGCGTGGCCGGGTCATACATGCCGTCGTTGACACCCAGGACGATGGTGAGGTCCTCGTTCTTGGCGGGGGCGGAGATGATGACCTTCTTGACGCCGTGCTCGCGGTGGGCGACGGCCTTGGTGGCATCGGTGAAGAAGCCGGTGCTCTCGATGACGATGTCCACGCCCTCCAAGTCCCAGCGGATGTCGGCGGGGTTCTTCTCGGCAAAGACAGTGATCTTCTTGCCGTTGACGACGATGTCCTTGTCTTTGGCAACCACATCGCCACCCTTGTACGGGCCGTAGTTGCTGTCGTACTTGAGCAGGTGAGCGTTGGTCTTGGCGTCCGTCAAGTCGTTGAGCGCGACGACCTCGATCTCGCCGTTGGGAAAGCGCTCCTGGATGGCGCGGTAAGTGATGCGCCCGATGCGGCCAAAGCCGTTGATGCCAACTCGCACTGCCATGATGGGTAATTCTCCTTGGGTGTCCGTGTCGGACGGGTGGGTTTTCCTAAAAAAGTCGCCCTTAGTATGACACGGCGGGCCGCCCAAAGTCAATCGGCGGGGCGAGTACGCACCGCTCATCGTGGAGATCGTCATGCAGATCGTCATGCAGGAGGCAGAAGATAGGTGCCGCAGTCAGCCTCCGCTATTCTCCCCCACCCGCTTTCCGCAGCAGGGCGGCGACGGCTGGCTTCTTGAGATAGGTGGCGATGGCTGCCGCCGTCAGGTCGTCGTTGTTGCGGACGGTGGGGTCGGCCTGGTGGTCGAGCAGGAGCTGGACGGTGGGGAGACTGCCACTGACGGCGGCGGCCATGAGGGGGGTGGTGCCGTTGATGTCCGAGCCACCCAGATCCGCGCCGTGGGCCAGTAGGAACTTGACGGCTTCGGTCCGGCCCTTCACGGCGGCCAGGAGTAGGGCGGTCTGCCCCTGGTCGCTCTCGTCATCCATGTTCGCGCCCCGGTCCAAAAGCGCCTGGACGATGGGGACGCTGCCGCTCAGAGCGGCCAGCATCAGCGGCGTGTAGCCGCCGGGGGCGGTGGTGCTTGGCTTCGCGCCGTGCGCCAGCAAGAGGTTTGCCATCGGGACATGGCCAAGCATGGAAGCCATCATGAGCGGCGTCCCGCCCTTTTTGCCGGCGAGGTCCACAGTCGCACCATGGCCCAGCAGCAGGGCGGCGAGGTCGGGGTGATCCTTGAACACGGACACAGCGAGGGGTCCATAGCCGTCGGCATTCACCCGGTTCGGGTCGGCCCCGTGGGCAAGCAGCAGCTTGCAAACGGCGGTTTGTCCGGCGAAGACGGCGTAGAGGAGCGGTGTGCTGCCGGTCTTAGACGGGCCGTTGACATCCGCGCCCCCGGCCAGCAGCTTCGCAACGGCCTCGGCCTTGCCTCCAGCGGCGGCCAGCATCAGGGGCGTCGCCCCCTCTTTGTCCGAGGGCGGGACCAGGTGTGCGGACGGCAGTGGGGCGGCGGCTTTCACCTTCGCAGCTTTTGTCTTCGCAGCTTTCGTCGTCTTGACAGGGGCCGCAAGAGCGGGCAGGCCAACGACGGCAAGAGACAGCAGCGCGATCAGAACGGGAACAGAAGCGGGGCGGCGTGGTAGGTGCAGGGTCATTAGGGTATTCCTCCTCGGTCGGGAGCCTGTGCCTCCACTGAGGCAGCAGCATCTCAGAGAGATACGCCGCCGGGAGCGGGAAGTTTCATGGGCGCGGGCGTGCAATAAGCCTGCTCTTGGCCTTCGGCGTTCGAGGGTTATCGAAGAAGGAAGGCGCGAAGGTAAGGAGGGCGACAGGACGCGGAGGGCGATAGGACAGAAGTGAGTGCGGCACGGGGCGGCCAAACGGGAGCCATCCAGGAGG
>JANLUQ010000535.1:0-11125 GCA_031363565.1 Armatimonadota bacterium
GTCGTTCCCGCGGACCAGCTTGTCCAGGACGCCAACGCGCTCCTGGCGCGCGGTCAGGTGGCCGATGCGGAGCGGGAGTACACCAGCATCCTCACCCGTGACCCGGACTCCACGCCCGCCCACTACAGCCTCGGCCTGATCTGGGAGACCCAGGAAAAAGCCCGGTAGCACCTGCAAGACCCGCTGCTCCACCTGAAGCTGGCCCGCCTTTATGCTGAAGGTGGGCAGTATGCGCGGGCCATCAATCAATATCAGATGTGTCGGCGCTTGGACCCCGCAAACCCGTCCGTGCCGAAGGAACTGGGGACACTGACGAAGCATCTCCGGGCGAGTGGCCAGATGCCGTCCATGTCCGCCTTCGACGGTATGATGATCGCTTCGGTCAAGATCAGGCCCCGGTGAAAACCGCCCCCCAGCCCCCATTATTGGGGGGTTAGGGGGTCTCCCCTAAACCGTCTCGCCACGCGCTCGGAGGATTTGTCCGCCTCCTTGCCGTATTCTCTTTCACCTGAACAGTAGAGGAGGAACGATCATGGCAAGCTGGACGCTGGACAACCCGGTCATCACCAAAGAGCTGCGCGGGCGGATGCGGGGGGCGCGGACATACTGGCTGCTCTTCGGCTACCTGCTCCTGCTCTCCTTGATCCTCTTCTTCTCCTACCTCGGCTGGTGGAACCAGCATTCCAACGAGATGGAGCGGGGAGGCGCGTCGGCGGGCTTCACGATCGGGCGGACTTTCTTCCAGACCCTCTTCTACTCGCAGGCCGTGATGATCGCCCTGATCACGCCCGCGCTGACGGCCGGGGCGATTTCGGTCGAGCGCGAACAGCGGACGTTCGAGATGCTGCGCGGCACCATCCTCAAGCCACGCTCCATCGTCTGGGGGAAGCTGGCCTCATCCGTCTCCTTCGTCGCGCTGCTGCTGACTTCCTCCCTGCCGCTGCTGTCCTTGTGCTTCCTCTTGGGCGGCGTCTCGCCCGGCGAGGTCTTCTTCGCCTACATCCTTCTGGTCGGGGATGCCTTCCTCTTTGGGGCGGTCGGCTTGTGCTGGTCCGCTTATGCCGCCAATACGGCGACCGCGACGGTGCTTTCCTACGCCACCTTGATCGCCTTCTTCGTCGTGACCGCCCCCTTCGCCGCCTCCGTCGTATTCGGCAACGGCTTCTCGCCCAACACGGGCCTGTGCGCCCTGAACCCGGTCGGCGCAGTCGTCGGCGCGGTCGTCCCCGAACACTACTACAGGTGGACGCTGCCCGCCTGGGTCCCCGCCCTGCTTCTGAATGGGACTCTGAGCGCCGTCCTCGTTTTGGCCTGCATCAACCGCCTGGAGGATTTTCCGGCCCGGCGCGCGACCGCCCTGCGTCTGGTGACTTTGCTGTTTGCAGGGCTGATCCTTTTCTTTGGGGGGGGAATCCTGCTGGGGCTGAGTCCTGCTTTCGGCGCAAGCGCGTCGGCCCAAGTCCTGGGGCTGCTCGTGATTGCCTGCCTCCTGCTGCTGCTGTTCGTCCCCATCCTGGTGACTGGCGATATGGAAGGCTGGGCGGCATCTGCGCGCCGCCTCTCGTTTATTGTCGGGGCCTGGTCGCCGCGCCGCGTCTTCGGGGATGCCACCCTGCCATCGGGCCTGCCGCTGGCCTTGCTGCTGACGGCCCTGGTGCTGGCCCTGACATTCGCCGCAACCCACCTCAACAGCCTCGCGCCTACCGCTCTCTTCAGGCCCATCGGGCGGGGCATCCCGCCGCTTCGCCCTGCCACCGCCCTGGTGTCCGGCGTGAGCGGGGCGCAGGTGAGCGACATACTCTTTCAGGCTTCCCTGATGCTGGCCCTGGTCGTGATTGGGATCGCGGGGCTGGGCTTCCTGCTCTCGGTTCTGCTCGGCAACCGCTGGTCGTCCCTGACCCTGCTCTACCTAGCGGTCATCCTCGCCGTTGCGCTTCCGTTCTTTTCCTATGCGACCCTATCCGGGACCCAGGGACGCGAAGCGGCGCGCAATCCCGCAGTTAATTCGCTCTATCTCTGCCCCTTTGTCCCGCTGTGGCAGCTAACGGATACTCTAGACCCGCGCCCCTCGTTCGGGCGCGACGGCACCGACGCCGTGACCGGCATGGTCGGCTACGGCATTTGGCCGCTCTGGATGGGTACGGGAGCGCTCTACCTCGCCGTCGGGCTGGTCTCGTATGCCGCTGCGCTGGCTCTCCTGCGGCGGCGCTCGGCCCCTCAGCCAGACGCAGAAAAGCCAGACGCGAAAAAGGGCGAACACGAGGTTCGCCCCTACACAATACTGACGCCGTAGGGGCGCACCTGTGTGCGCCCTTTCCCGTCAGAACCGCTTGATCGCCATCGCCACTTTGCCCATGATCGTTACATCGGCGGCGAAGATCGGCTCGTAGTCCGGGTTCTCTGGCTGCAGGCGCACACCGTCCACCTCGCGGTAGAATGTCTTCACCGTCGCTTCCTCGCCCAGCAGGGCCACCACGATGTCGCCGTCCCCCGCTGTGCTCTGCCGACGAGCCACCACGATATCGCCGTCCCCGATCCCCGCGTCCCGCATCGAGTCGCCATAAACCTCCAGGGCGAACAGGTCGCGTCCGCTCTGGTCGCCGCGCCGTAGGAGCGAGGCCGGAATCGGCAGCATCTCTGGGCTGTGCGACTGCTCGGCCAGGATGGGAGCACCGCCCGCGACACGGCCCAGGAGCGGGACACAAACCGAGCGGCCCATCGTCAGCCGCTCGCCGCCTTCCATCAGGTCCAAAGACCGCTTGTAGCGGTCACGGCGCAGGAAGCCCTTGGCTTCCAAACTGTCCAGGTGCTTTTTAACGGTACAGGAGGAGCTGAGGCTGACCTGCGCGCCGATCTCGCGGACCGTGGGCGCATGGCCGCGCTGCTCGATATGAGTGCGAACAACTTCAAGGATCTGCCGCTGTTTCTCAGTGAGTGATTGCATGATGATTCCTTTGGGATAAAAATGGAATAAAGGCTAATAATGGCGAATAAGTGCTGTCACACGGATTATACCACGCGGGCGCGGAACTTGGTCAAACTTTTGTTTGTTTTTTTCTGCGTATGGGCAGAATCTTGTTGACACTCTGCTACATCTTGTGTATAATGCAGGAGGTGCAAACAATTGTTTGCCTCCCCTATCGTGTCAAGTGAGGAGAATAGACCATGGTTCCGTTGAGACTTGATGTGTGTGATGATCGCTCTCGCCCTGCCGGTGTTCGTGCCCGGCCTCAGCTCGTTCTGAAAGACCTGACGTTGGAGCGGCCTTCCAAGGTCGCCTCCACTCCTGCCAGGCGCACCCTCCTCCATCGTCTGGAAAACGTCCTGCTGGTTGCCGCCGCCGCTGCCGTGCTCCTATATTTCTTCTTCACATTCGCCTTCTCTCTGGTCCATTCGGTCCAGCAGAACTATGTCGCCCCGGTCCAGCCTTCCATCGTGATGATCTCCAAGACCGTCACTCGTGGGGATACGCTGACGCAGCTCGCCAGACATTACGGCGACCCAAACATCTATATTCTTGCGCGTGAAGAACAGATCGCACGCATCAACCATCTCTCGGGAACGAACCCCCTTGTTCCCGGCCAGCATCTCCGTATCCCCGTCACCAACCCCGCTGTTATCGCCCAGATCGAACATCGTTATCACCGTGGCCTTGTCGCCAGGCGTTAGGTAATCTGTCGACGGCACAAAAAAGCCCCCGCTTCTGAGGAGAAGCAGGGGCTTTTCGAGTCACGCGGTACGCCGGCTGCCTAGGCCCGCTCGGCCAGCGCAGGCCGGCGCGTCTTATCCCGCTGGCATCCAGGGCAGAGCGCCTCGCCATAGTTGCGGATCGAAAGCTCCTGCTGCGCTCTGGTCAAGGCTTTGCCGCAGCCGCCACAGGCCGGGGTTCCGCCCGCTGCTTCGGTCCTCGCAGGGGCCGCAGGTCTGGACGCTGCTGAGGGCTTGGGAGCAGCCTCCACATCATCGCCGAACGGGTCATCCTCGGTCGCATCCAGCAGGCCCTCACCGCCGATCAGCGCCTCGAAATCGTCCTCGCCCGCGTCCTCCGTCGGGCTAGGGCGGGTGGGAGCGGGCCTTACCGGCTCGGACCGCCCGCCCTCGCTTCGGGGCGATTCGGGGCGGGGCGCCTCGGTATTCCGTGGTATGTCGCGGCTTGGGGCGGGGCGCTCGCTGGGAGGTGCGTTTATCTCACGTGGCGCGGAATTGGACTCACGCGGCGCGGAATTGGACTCGCGCGGCGCGGGACTGGATTCTCGTGGTGGGGTGAAGCGGACACCCTCACCGCTGGGTGGGGGACTTCCGTAGCGGTTGCTGCCGCCTCCGTTCGAACCCCCACCGTTGCTGCCGCCCCCACCATAGTTTCCACCACCGCCCCCACCGCCGAAGCGACCGCCGCCCATCGGCTGCGGGCTGTCCGCGAAGCGGCCGCCGCTTGACTCGTCCAGTTCGGGTGCGAACTGCGTTCCAAAACCGCACAGCGCGAGAGCGCGGCCAACGGCTCCAGTTTCGGATTTTTCTATGTAGTCGCCGAAGCCCTTGACATCTTCCTTCTTGGTCCCCGTCGCCATCAGCTTGCCGTCGCCATCGCAGATGCGGGCGCGAAAGATCGCGTACTGCTTCTCATGGTTAATCTCGACGGCCTCCGTCTCGATGCTCCAGTCGGGGTGCTCCTCCCGGAACCAGACGATGCGCGCCGAGACCGGCAGGTAGGTCCGGCCCCCCTGGACCTTGATGAGATGACGCTTAAAATCGAATGCCACTTCAGTTCTCCTTACACCAAGTCAAATACTCTGCGATGTCGTTTCAGGTCGGGTCAGGCCGCCAGCGCCTCGGCGTCGTCGGCCTCCAGCACGGTGGGCAGGCTCTTGACGGGGCCGACGGCGATCTCGCGGACGCGCGCCTCCATCTCCGTCATGGTCTCGGGATGCTCTTCTAGATACTGCTTGGCGTTCTCGCGGCCCTGGCCGATTCGCTGGTCGCCGTAAGTGAACCAGGAGCCGGACTTATTCGCCAGTCCTAGTTCTATCGCCATGTCCAGAATTCCTCCTGAGCGGCTAATCCCCGTTCCGAACATGATGTCGAACTCGGCCTGGCGGAAGGGTGGGGCGACCTTGTTCTTGACCACCTTGACCTTGACCCGGTTACCCACCATGTCCGTGCCCTGCTTCAAGGTCTCGACGCGCCGGATGTCCAGCCGCACCGAGGCATAGAACTTCAAGGCTTTCCCGCCAGGCGTCGTCTCCGGGTTGCCGAACATGACGCCGATCTTCTCGCGGAGCTGGTTGATGAAGATGATCACGCAGCCCGTCTTGCTGACGCTGCCGGACAGCTTACGCATGGCCTGGGACATCATGCGCGCCTGCAAGCCCATGTGGCTGTCGCCCATCTCGCCCTCGATCTCCGCCTTGGGGACCAAAGCCGCGACCGAATCGATGACGATCAGCGCGACCGCTCCCGACCGGACCAGGCCGTCCGTGATCTCCAAAGCCTCCTCACCCGTAGAGGGTTGTGAAACCAGGAGGCTGTCTATGTTGACGCCCAGACGACGGGCGTATTCCGGGTCCAGGGCGTGCTCGGCATCCACATAGGCGCAGATGCCGCCTGTCTTCTGCGCCTCGGCCACTAGGTGCAAGGCCAGCGTCGTCTTGCCCGACGACTCGGGGCCGTAGACCTCGGTGATACGTCCCTTAGGGATGCCGCCGACGCCCAGGGCGATGTCCAGCGCGACGGAGCCGGTCGAGATGGCCTCCGTCACCAGCTTCTCGGCCTGCCCCAGCCGCATGATCGCCCCCTTGCCGAACTGCTTATCTATCTGCGCCAGTGCCAATTCCAGTGCTTTCTCTTTGTCCAATGTCAGTCCCTCTCTAAACCGTGTTCGTCAAACATGTGTTCGTAAATCACCCTAATATACCATATACGAGGCTGGATGTCAACAATTTTCACCCGATTTTTACGGTCTTTTCATGCCAATAGTTATCAACTAAGAAACATTCCGTCAATGGACACCTTGACATAGCGATGGGTTTCGGTTATACTGACCCCGCCTCGAAGAACAGCAAAGGTCGGCTCGCCAAAAGGCGTCCCGGCACGGCGCGCGAAAATCTACTGAACTACTCGCGCGTACAGCCCATAGACTCTCCAAGGAGGAGACCATTTGCGCATCTCGAAGACAGCCCGGACATTCGGTTATCTGTCCGTCGCTTCCCTATTCTCGGTGACCGCGCTTTCCTGCCCCTTTGCAGTCCTAGCGCAGAACGTGAACGCTCCCGCCGCCATTCCTAGTGCCGGCCCCAGCACCACCCCTGTTTCCGATGCCCTCCTGACCCACACGCTCACTGTCACCCTTGTGGACGGGACGCAGGCCGCCCGGACGCTCGACACCAAAGCACAAACAGTCGGCGATGCGCTGGTGGCGGCGGGCATCACCTGCGGCAAAGACGACCGCATCGTCCCCCGGCCCTGCGTGCCCCTTGTCGCCGGCCAAAAGATCGTCATCACGCGCGTCCACTTCGAGGACCAGACGGAGAACGCTTCCATCCCCTTCAAAACCGTGTTCAAGATGAGCCGCGTAGTCGCCCCCGGCCAGGTTCGGGCGGGCCAGCACGGTGCCCCCGGCGTCCTCGCAAGGACTTACAACGCCGGCTTCGTCAATGGCCGGCGCACCTCCCGCAGCCTCGTCGCCACCCGCATCGCCCGCGCCCCACAGGACCAGGAGACGCTGGCCGGCATCCGCGTTCGCGAGGCGCGCGCCCTGCCGTCCCGCTCCGGCACTTACCAGCGGATGCAGTGCTTCAGCATGGTCGCGACGGGCTACTCTCCCTATGAGGGCAGCAGTGCAGGCCGCTGCGCGACCGGAATGCGGGCCGGCTACGGCGTCGTCGCTGTGGACCCGCGCTTGATCCCCCTCGGCTCCAAGCTGTACGTCGAAGGCTACGGCTATGCCGTGGCGGGCGATACAGGTGGCGCGATCAAGGGCCACCGCATTGATCTTGGCCATACAACGTTCCGTGAGGCGTCTAATGTTGGCCGCCGCCGCGTGACCGTCTGGCTGCTCGCGCCCGCGCGCTGAGGCTTAAGGTGCTCTCTGCCAAGGCTGTGGAAAGCCCCGGCAGAGAGGCGTCCTTCGGATGGGAAAGAGCAGAAGGGCACACTCTCCTAAGGTCTTCGCCCGCGAGGGCGGTTTCTTGCCAGGGTCTTCCACAGCCCCAGCAGTCGGCTCGGTCATCCCCATGTCGCTCCAAGTCAGCTCCGATCGACGCTTCCTCGTCCACGGCGGGGGAGCGCCTTTTTTCTACCTCGCCGACACCGCCTGGGAGCTGTTTCACCGGCTGACGCGCGAGGAGGCCGATTTCTACCTCCAGACGCGCGCCGACCAGGGCTTCACAGTCGTCATGGCCGCAGTCCTGGCCGAACACGGCTTTGACCAGCCCGGTCCTGTCGGCCACCTTCCCCTGCATGACAACGACCCGGCGAGGCCGAACGAACCATACTTCGCGCATGTGGATTGGGTCGTCCGCCGCGCCAATGAACTCGGACTGGTCGTAGCGATGCTGCCGACATGAGGCGACAAGTGGAACCGTGGAACGGGGGAGGGGCCGGAGATCTTCGCGCCCGAAAATGCCCGTCCCTACGGCGAGTTTCTGGGGCATCGCTACCGCGAGGCCGACCTGATCTGGGTCCTGGGCGGCGACCGGCCCGTCGAGACGGACCGGCACCGCGCGATCATCCGCGCCATGGCCGAGGGCTTGGCCTTGGGCGACGGCGGGGGACACCTGCGGACCTTTCACCCGCCCGGCGGCCGCTCGGCCAGTGACTACTTCCCCCGCGATGCCTGGCTGGACTTCGACATGCGCCAGACCGGGCATGTTGGGCTGGTCCCGAGCTACGAGGCCATCACCCGCGACTATCAGGCCGCACCGACGCGACCGGTTCTGGACGCGGAGCCGTGCTATGAGGATCATCCGATCATGACGCCGCAGTGGACCCCCGCCGACACCTGGTTCGACGACCATGCCGCCCGCCGCGCCGCGTACTGGGCCGTCTTCGCAGGCGCCTTCGGCCACACCTACGGCTGCCACGACGTCTGGCAGTTCCTGGACACAGCCCGTTTCCCGGCTGTGACGGCGGCCCGGACGCCCTGGCGTGAGGCGCTGCTTCTCCCCGGTGCGACTCAGAAGCGTCATCTGCGCGCCCTCCTCGAGTCGCGCCCGTTCCTGTCCCGTGTCCCCGACCAGTCGCTCCTCCATCTCGAAGCGGGCGATGGCGGCGACCATATCCAGGCAACCCGCGACGCTGAGGGCAGTTACGCTTTAGTCTGCTCCCCCGCCGGGCTGCCCTTCACCGTGAATACAGCGGCGCTTGCGGGTGAGACGCTGGCCGCCTGGTGGTATGACCCGCGCACCGGCGATGCCCAAAGCTTGGGCTGTTTTTCCCGCATGCCGCCCCGGACCTGGACGCCGCCTAAGAGTGGGGATGGTCAAGATTGGGTGCTGGTCCTGGATGATGCCGCGCGAGATTACCCGCCGCCGGGGACTGCCCAAGCGCAATCGCCTGGTACAATAAGCGTATGAACCTCTCCAGCCCCGCCGCCGTCGCCGCCCTGCTCAAGCGGCATGACCTGCGCCCACGCCGCCGCTTCGGGCAGAACTTCCTAGTGGATGCCAACACGCTTGCCAAGATCGTTACGGCCGGCGCACTTGGACCGGGCGACCCGGTGTTGGAGATCGGCGCTGGCCTGGGCGTTCTGACGCGCTCGCTGGCCGAGGCCGTCACGCCGTCGGGCCGGGTCGTCGCGCTGGAAATAGACACAGACCTGCTGCCTGCCCTCGCGGAAACAGTCGGCGAGCTGTCCCAAGTGCAGATCGTTTCCGGCGACGTGATGGCGCTCGACTGGCCTGCGTTCCTGGACACACATTTCCCAGGCGCAGGACAGGTCTCGGTCGTCGCCAATATCCCCTACAATATCACCTCGCCGCTGCTGACCACGCTCCTGGATCAAACGGGCCGCTTCGCCCGGATCGTGCTGCTCGTGCAGAAAGAGGTCGCCGCCCGGCTCGGCGCAAGGCCCGGAACGGCGGACTACAGTTCCCTCGGCGTTTTCACCCAGTTTCACGCCCAGGTCGAGACCATCGGCATCGTGTCGCGCCGCGTCTTCTTCCCGCCTCCCGACGTGGACAGCGCCATCGTCCGCCTGACGCCCCATACTGCCCCGCCCGTCGCCGTCCCCGACAAGCCCCTGCTCTTTGCTGTCGTCCGCGCCGCTTTCGGCCAGCGCCGCAAGGCGCTTCTGAACGCCCTGTGCGGCGACCCCGCCCTGGGCTGGGATCGGGAGAAGGCCGCCGCCGCTCTCTCCGCCGCCGATATTGACCCAGGTCGCCGGGGTGAAACCCTCAGCTTGGAGGAGTTCGCGCGGCTGGCCCAATCGTAGCCGTCTCCAATCTTTCCACCTCCGAGTGAGTTTTCTGGCCCCTGCTGCTCCGAACTTTTCCCGCGATTTAAGTGCCGGTCGCAGCAACCCATGGTATCAGGAGGTGAAATATATCCGTTCCTTTTCGCCCTGCGCTCCCTCGTATCCCTGCCGGTTTTGCCCATTCCGGCCTCGCTATGTCTTGAATATTTGCCTCTCCCTCCCGACAATCCGTAGCAGTTGCGGCCTTGTATCGCGGCTTTCCAACCTAACCCTCACGCGCGACCATCGCACGTTTGATATGATTTCGGGAGAACAACATGAAGTTCACACTGCTCTCCGCCTGGGCCACGCTGGCCCTTGCCGGGGGCATCTACGCCGCCCCGTCTACCGCCGCCACCGCGTCGGTCGTTCCGGTCCCGCCCGCTGTCCCGGCTCCGCCCGCCGTCCCCAGCCGCCTCGCGGCGGTGGGGCGGACGCAGCCCATCGGCTCGCAGATCCAGCTCTCCTGGCTGCCTGCCCCACGAACACAAGCCTATAAGGTCTACCGCGACGGCCAGTTCCTGGCCCTCAGCAGCCGTGCCTTCTGGACCGACTACGGTGTCGCAGCGGGCGAGACCCACTCCTACACCGTCGCGAGTCTCATCAGCGCCAGAGGAAGCCGGCCATTCACCCCCGCTTCTGCCACCGTCCCTGCCGGCGGAGGATCAGTGGTCTACGCTGATAAGCTCGAAAACGGCTGGCAGTCCTGGAGCTGGGCCGCCACCGACCTTGCCAGCGCGTCCCCCGTTCGGTCCGGCAGCGCCATCCGCGTTGCCGCCGGCCCCTGGCAGGCCCTGTACCTGCACCACGCGCCCTTCAACGCCTCGGCCTACACCGCCGTGACCTTCTGGGTCCACGGCGGAAGCACGGGTGGGCAGAAGCTTTGTGTGAAGGCGCTGCGAAGCGGCGTCCCCCAGGCCGCCGTCTCCCTCGACCCGCTCCCGGCGGGCAAGTGGCAGTCGGTGACCATTTCCCTGCGCGACCTCGGCGTCGCGGGTGCCCCGGACCTGGACGGACTGTGGGTTCAGGACGCCTCGGGTACCACTCAGCCGGCCTTCTCCGTGGACGAGATCGCCCTGACGGCTGCGCCGGCCCTCGCGCCGCCCGCCGCCCCCGCCGGTCTGTCCGCGACCCCGCAATGGGAGGCATCGTGCGCCGAGTGCGGCGGGATGGCCATGGCGCACATCGTCCTGGCCTGGAACGCTGTGGCGGGCGCGTCCTCCTACACCGTTTACCGCTACGGCGCAAAGGTGCAGGATGGCCTGACAGCGCCGAACTGGACGGACATGGACGCCACCAGTGGCAAGACCTACGCCTACACCGTCTCGGCGACCGGGCGAGGCGGCGAAGGACCGCAGTCGGTATCCGCCGCCGCTACCGCTCCAAACCCGCCCGCCACTCAGGCGATGCTGACCCCGCCGACGAATTTGGCAGTGCATGGCTTCTGGCAGGGTGCCCCGAGCGACGTCCTGACCTGGGATGCTATCTCCGGTGCCGCCTCTTATAATGTCTACCAGTATGATGTCCTCCTGACTAAAGGCGTCACTGGAACCTCCTACACCCTGCCGTTCAACCTGTTCAACAGGAGCATGAACTACACAGTGACCGCAGTAGATGGCATGGGTATGGAGAGCATCCCGTCCGGTATCAGCCAGGCGCGCGGGGGCTTCGACCCGA
>JANLUQ010000508.1:0-6008 GCA_031363565.1 Armatimonadota bacterium
CGTCGAGACCAGCCAGCACCGGCGCGTCTCGATGCGCCCATGGTCCTTCTCCGTCGCCTCGTAGTAGCGATGTGCGACCCGCCGCCCCGCGTCCTTGTGGTAGAAGGCGTGCGCCCGCGCATCCTCAAAGAAGAGCTTCACGTCCTCGTGCAGATTGCTCTGATTGCCTTTGAGCGCCAGCACATACTCCCCGCCCTTGGCGATGATCTGCTTGGCGACCGCCTTCTGGCAGCCCATCGCATCCGTCGTGATCACGCAGCCCGTGATGTCCAATAGCTTCAGCAGGGCGGGGATGGCCGTGATCTCATTGCTGCCGTGATCTCATTGCTTTTGCTGTCCACCTTCACCTGGCCGAGCGCGAGGCCGCTCCCGGTGGCCCAGGCGGACACCAGATGAATGGCGGGCTGGCCGGTCGCCACATCGAAGGAGTGGCGGAGCGTCTTGCCGTCGAGGGCAATGACCTCCCCCTGGGTGTGCGTGTGCAAACTCTGGGCGAAAGCTGGGCGAAAGAAAGGAAGCAGCGTCCGAACTCCTCCGGGTCCAGCCGGGCAAAGAGGCGGCGGAAAGTGTCGTCGCCAGGAACCCCGTGCGGCAGTTCCAACCCCAGGCGCTCCTGGAGCCACTCTTTTTTAGCGTGCCCGAAGGTTTCCATATCTTCCCAGCCTTCGGCTCCGCAGAGGACCGTACAGAAGGCGATGACGACGATGTCGACGATGACGACGATGTCGAGGAGGAGATGCTGCTTGGTGCGGTCGATGCGTGGGTCTTTGAGAACGGCGAAATGCTCGATGAGTGGTGGCGTTGGCATGGACTCGCTCCTGGCGGAAGAAGATAAGCCAAGTTCTGCCAGTGGGTCTTCCATACCTCCTCAAATTAAGATGCTCTCGCCCTGGCCTTGACTCTTTCCGGCCTTGACTCTTTCCGACAGGAATGTTATCATCTCCTAAGAGGAGAGAGATATGGCCCTGGTCGAAGAAGCGCGGCCCGAAACGAGGCCGGAGCGCGGTGGACAAAGACCCGTCCGTTGGCCCTATGTTTTCGCCGTTGCCCTGCCCCTGATCGTGCTCAACTGCGGCTGGATCGCGAACTCGGAGATGAAGACCTATGTCACCGAGCTGACCATCTCGACCCTCTTTCTGGGCGTCACCTTCGTGCTGTTCATGGTGACACTGGCGAACCTTTTGCTCGCCCGCTTCGCCGGGCGCCGGGCCGCACTGACCCAGCCGGAGATGATGGCGCTGTACTCGATGCTCTCCATGTCCAGCGTCGTGGCCGGTGTCGGGCATCTCGGCTTTCTCCTGCCGTTCCTCGCCAACCCCTTCTACTACCAGACTACCGCCAACGGCTGGTCATCCTTCTGGCACCTGCTGCCGCCCTATATCGGCCCGCGCGATCCCGAGATCCTGCGCGGCTTCTTTCTCGGCCATTCGACCGCCTTCGACCCGCATATCCTCGCGGCCTGGGCTTACCCTTTGGCCGTGTGGAGCGTCTTCTTTTTAGTCCTGCTCTGGACGACCCTGTGCCTCGCCACCATCCTGCGCCGCCGATGGGAGGACGAGGAACACCTGCCATTTCCCGTCATCGTCCTGCCGCTGGAGATGACGCGTGAGGGCGCCCCGCTGTATCGGCAGCCCCTGCTCTGGGGCGGCTTCGCCATCCCGTTTGTCCTGCATTCGCTCAACTCCCTGCAAAGCATCATCCCGACCCTGCCGACGCTGAAGATGAACAGCGTCCACGACCTCATCTCCGACGCCGGTCTCCAGTACCCTCTGACCGGGGCTGGGACCCTCTTCTATCAGCTCCACCCGTCCGGCGTCGGCTTCGGGTTCCTGATCAACACCGACGTCTCGTTCTCGCTCTGGTTCTTTTACCTCGCCAAAAAGGCACTGGATATCTGGGCCACGGCCCGCAACTGGCGCGACCCAGCGATGGGCTGGACGGTGGATGCGAACGGCCAGTTCCCATACTTCAGCTACCAGGGGTGGGGGGCCTGGCTGGCCCTGAGCCTGGCCGCGCTCTGGGCCGGACGATCCTACTTCCGCGCCTACTTCGCCCGCGCCTTCCGTGGCGACCGAGCGGGCGTGGATCGGGACGAGCCGATGAGCGCCCGGGCGGCTGTTCTCGGCTCCCTCGGCGGTTTCCTGGCCCTGAGCGCCTTCGTCTGGTCCTCGGGCGGGTCGTGGTGGCTGCCAGTCGCGTTCCTGGCTGTCTACCTGCTCATCATGGTCTCGCTGTCGCGGATCCGGGCCGAGACCGCCGTGCTGTCGAGCGAACTGGTCTGGATCAACCCGCAAAGCATGATCACGATCCTCTCAGGCACCAGCTCCCTGTCGCAGACGGACCTCGCGCACGTCAGCATGTTGTCCTGGTTTAACGGCGATTACCGGGCGGCGGCGATGCCGCACCAACTGGAAGCCTTCGTCGGGCTGAAGCGTGTGGGCGGGAAGCTCAGTCCCCTCGTCTTCGCCCTGATGCTGGCCGCCGCCGTCGCCATCGTCGCCGCCCTGCTCTGGAACTTGCAGCTCTACTACGTCAATGGTGCGGCGGGCGGCAACGTCAACTCCTGGCGCATCAGCAAGGGGACGGAGCCGTGGTCGAACTTGCAGCACGCCCTGCACGACCCAAAAGCAGCGAATGGGACCGCCCTCGCCGCCATGATGGGCGGCGCCTTCATGATCTTACTGCTATCCGCCCTCCGCACCCGCTTCGTCGGCTTTCCGCTGCACCCGGCCGCCTATGCCTTGAACATGAGCTTCGCCAATGACTTCTTTTGGTGCGATCTGCTCCTGGCCTGGCTCATCAAGTCCTGTATCCTGCGCTATGGCGGCATCAAGCTGTACCGGCAGGTCCTGCCCTTCTTCCTGGGCCTGATCCTGGGCGACTATGTCACCGGCTCGGTCTGGAGCCTGATCGGCACGTTCTTCCACCTCAGCCTGTTCCGCACGTTCGCGACATAAGCAGGATTTTACCCGTGCGCGTTGAATAACCCCTCCATGACACAACCAAACGATATTCGGATCGGCACCCTCGTCAGCGGCAATGGGGCTGACCCCGCCGGCTACATCAAACAGATCCTGCCGCACGGCTTTGAGAGTTTCCAGATCACCTTCTGGCAGACGACTGGCGGCGCGGACCTGCCCGACATGGCCGCCCGTGTCAAGGACACCCTCGGCGATCAGGCAATCATCAGTTCCCTCGCCGTCTTCGGCAATCCCCTGGAGGGCGAAGAGCGCGACCTGGACAGCCTGCGCGCCTGGGAAGCCGCCATTGATAACGCCCATTTGTTCGGCGCCAAGATCGTCGCCGGGTTCACCGGACGTCTACGCGGCCTGCCCCTCCCCGAATCCCTGCCCCGCTACTGCGAGGTCTTCGGCCCGCTCGCCAAGCGCGCCGCTGACAAGGGTGTCAAGATCGCCTTTGAGAACTGCGCGATGGGTGGCGACTGGAAGGACGGCGACTGGAACATCGCCCACTCCCCCGTCGCCTGGGAGATGCTGTTTAACGCCCTTCCCGCTGAGAATGTCGGCCTAGAATGGGAGCCGTGCCACCAGCTCGTTGCCCTCATAGACCCGATGCCGCAGATCGCCAAGTGGGCCTCCAAGATCTTCCATGTCCACGGCAAGGACGCAACGATCCTCTGGGACGTGGTCAAGCGTGAGGGCATCATCGGCCCATCCACCTTTGCTTTCCACCGGACGCCCGGCTTCGGCGACTCGGACTGGACCCAGGTCATCAGCGAGCTGCGTCGCAGCGGCTACGCCGGCTCGATTGACATCGAGGGCTGGCACGACCCGGTCTACAAAGGCGACCTGGAGATGACCGGCCAGGTCCACGGCCTGAACTACCTGAAGCGCTGCCGTGCCGAGTTCGTCCCGAACCCACAGTAAGCCATGACGCTACGGGTTGAGACCGCCACGGGCTAAAACCCAAGGCTGTCCAAAGCCCGCCGTCCAGGGGACGGTTTGCGACAATGCGTTTCCTGCTCTCCCGTCCCTTGGACGGTGGGCATTCTGGAGCCTCGGGTTTCAACCCGTGGAAATCTTATGTCGAACACCACCACCTTCACCCCCGCCGCTGACGGCGTTGACCCGAATCTCGTCCCTAAGATGACCCTGCCGACCGGTGCGGCTGTTCCCGCTATCGGGCTGGGCACCTTCGGATCGGACAACTACACCACCGACCAGATCGCCGAAGCCGTCATCGGCGCGGCCTCCGTCGGCTACCGGCACTTCGACTGCGCCTCCGTCTACGGCAACGAGGACGCTGTGGGCCGCTCCCTCCAGGCCATCATGCAGGCCGGAGTCCCGCGCGAAGACCTGTGGATCACCTCCAAGGTCTGGAACGATCGGCACGACCAGGTGATCGAATCCTGCAAGCAGTCCCTCCAAGACTTGCAGCTCGATTACCTCGACCTTTACCTCGTCCACTGGCCCTTCCCGAACTTCCATGCCAAAGGCGTGGACGCCTCCGCCCGCGACCCGCACGCGAAACCCTACATCCACGCTGACTACATGAAGACCTGGCGACAAATGGAGCAGTTGGTCGAGATGGGCCTGGTTCGGCACATCGGCACCTCCAACATGACCGTCCCCAAGCTGGAACTGCTGTTGCGCGACGCCGTCATCAAGCCTGCCGCCAACGAGATGGAGATGCACCCCCATTTCCAGCAGCCGGATCTCTTCGACTTCGTGGTCGGCAATGGCATCCTGCCCATCGGCTACTCCCCCATCGGCTCGCCCTCCCGCCCCGAGCGCGACCGGACGCCTGAAGACACCGTGGACGTAGACGACCCCGTCATCCTCCGAATTGCCCAGCGGCTCGGCGTCCATCCCGCCGTCGTCTGCGTCAAGTGGGCCGTCCAGCACGGCCACATCCCCATCCCGTTCTCGGTTAAGCGCCCCCAGTACCTCAGCACCTTGCAGGCCGTCGTTGCCGAGCCTTTGACCAGTGAGGAGATGCAGGAAATCGCCAATATTGACAAGGGCAACCGCCTGATCAAAGGCCATGTCTTCTTGTGGAAAGACGACCAAACCTGGGAGGACCTGTGGGACGTAAACGGCCAGATCACCCCGCCGTAGCGGCGAATGCGGTACAATGATGTGTGATCCTTTGGGCGGGAGCCCTGTCTGTTGTGAGAGGTTGGCTACTCCGATGCCGAAGTACCATGAAGCCTTTAAAGACGGGGAAGTCGTGCAAGTCGTTGGGCCGGAGGCGTTGCTCACCTTCCAGCGCGAGTGGCTGTACCATCATCCACTCCAAGAGCGGCAACTGCATTACGCTGGCAAAACGTGCAAAGTACAATCCCTCTCTTTTTACCACGGTGGGGCTTGTATCTATGAGCTGGAAACATCCGTCAGAGACGATCCTCCTTCGCGCTTCTGGCATCAGGAGACGGTGCCGGGTTTTTGGCACGAACAGTGTCTTACCGACCGTGCTTCGATCTATTGGGATCAAAGATCAGCTTCGTATGGAAGTTACTGCTCCTCTCTCGCAGCCGATGCTTATGTGATCGCTTCAGAAACGCGAGGCAATCAAAACGTTTGTTGTTGTCAGGTCAACAGAAGGCTCAGAGTTCTTAGCGTTTCGTCACAGCCAGAGCGAAAACGAGGCGAGGGTCATGCGTGAGGTCGCTTCTATGCGAAATACCATTTCGTTTGAAGACAGGTATGGTTTTCATGGCATTGGGCATGAGATACCAAAGAACAAGTTGGCGGAGACAAAGCTATCAACGGGTTTATAGCGTGGATGAATCGTTATGACGTAAGCATCATTCATCGCTTGGAAGAATGTTTTGGCATGGCGATAGGCATTCTAGCGATAGCTATTTTCGCCAAACATTCAGTCCGCAAACACGGGGGGATCGAGGGGCGTAACTAGTTTGTAGCCCTGTAATACGCCCCGAGACCGCCTTGATAGGCATCACTTATAGGAAAACAACAATGACAGTTTTGCAAGAACGAACCCCCCAAGCCCGCACCATGCAGGGCGTCGTCCTGCCCGGCAACAGC
>JANLUQ010000509.1:0-2580 GCA_031363565.1 Armatimonadota bacterium
GGATTATCGGCGCTGAAGCTTTTCGTTGGGTCGGTCAGCGTCATGTTCGCCTGATAGTCGTAGACGACCGCGATTTGATTAACAAAGGGTGTAGGTGACGACGGCAGCGACAACTGTATCAATGCCACAGACTCCGGCGAGACTTTGATCGTGTTGGCAGAATAGTCCACAGAGTATTGGTTCCCGGTGACATCCGCAACCGAGTTCACCGGCGTGTAGGGTACTGATTGCCTATTGTTCGGTCCTGATGTCGTGTCCGGCCCGGTTACCCGGATGCCGCCAGGGGCGATGTGCGCGTTGCTAACGCCGGTTGCCTTTAGGTCACTGGGCGCAAGCGCGGGGTTCGTCAGCGGCGAGTCCATGGTTGGATTGGTGCCCCCCGTCGGTTTGAAGAGGTATATCGTCCCATCGGGCGCGACGCCGCCGGTTTTATCATTCGGATCCGCCGCCGTCGCATCGTAGGTATAGCTCCAGTTGCGGTTGTTACGATCAATTGGGCCGCTCGGTAGTGGTCCGCCGTTCGGCAGGGAAGGCACCCCAAACATCAGCGTCCCCGTGTCCGGGTTGACCGTCAGCGGGACAAAATCCGTGCCGCCCAATTTGACGCCGTTGCCCGCCAGTGGGGAGCCAGTCGTGATGTTGTAAACCAGCACGCTCGGCCCGCTGCCACCGTTAGCGTGGCTGAACTCCAGCAGGTCACCGGCCGAGTAAAGCGGCGGGATATTGGTCGTGTCGGTGATGGACGATATCTGCGTGTCGTAGTATTCCTGCGTCCCGGCATAGTTGCCAGGATACAGACTGACATGGTACGGAAGCGCCCAGGAACGGCTGGTGGCAGTGTAGACGGTCGGAACATAGCCGTAACCCGACTCCCCAGCGATTGTCGGCAAGCCCTGGCTGCCGTAGTCCGAAGTCGTTCCGGGGACGGCGTCACCGCTGGTTGTGCCTGGGCGGAACGTGACGCTGGTGTTCACAATAGGATACGTCTGCCCCGTCACCGGGTCATGGGCCGTGCCGCTGTGCGCGAAACCCGGAAAGGCTCCGGCTGAGGAATCATAGGCCAGCGTATTGTCCGCGTTGTGCGGCAGCAGGATCAAGTCCACATGCGGGCCGGGGATGACGGGCTTGGCGATGGAGCGCCATTGCTCAACGCGGTTGTTGTGCTGGGCAGGAGAGCCGGGCGTCCCTGTCGTGCCAATCGCATCCTGCGCGCCAAAGGCCACGTGAGTGTCATCCAGCCAGTTCACGTCGGCCGGACCCACATATCGGAAGAAGTCCGGGTCATCCAGCTCCGGGACCGCCATCTTCTGCCCATTGGCATTCATCTTGGACCCGACTGCGAACAGTTTGGTGTTCGGCATGACGCCGGGCGGGACCGTCGGGTTTCCACTAGCGTCAATCTTAGCGACATAGGGCTGGAACTGGGCGCGATACAGGACATAGGTGTTGTTGGTGTTGCTGCTGGACTTCCCCTCGCGCGTGTTGCTGTAGGGCTGGGAGGGATCTTTCAAGCCGATCCAGTACCGCGTCACCGTCGTACCCGCCGCCAGTGGGAAGACATAAGCGGGGTCGCTGATGATTGCCGAGCCGTTCTGCGTTGGGCGATAAGAGATCGGCTCCCCCGTGGTCGGGTCAATCGCCGTCTTTGAGTCGGAGACCGACCTCGGCTGGGCAAAGTCCAGCTTGGAGGCATAGGCATGAGCGAGGATTGACTTATAGTTCCCGTTCGTGTCTACGCCGGGGATCTCCAGATTCAGGAAGTTCGTGTAGCGGTCGTCACCCGGTACAGTCTGGTTGGTGGTGACGAACGGGTGGCTGGTGCCGTCGAAGACGAACAGGGCGCTGCCTAGCTCGCGCGTCAGCCGCTACCGCGTGGTCCGGGCGGCATCCTGCGCGGCCGTTGTGATCTGCGCCTGCTGCGTGTAGCGGATGGCGCTGACGAGCGGGACCAGCAGCAGGCCAAACAAGACGGCAGTCAGGGCGATGACGATGATCAGCTCGATGAGCGTGAAGGCCCGGTGCCGGAATGCCGCGGAGTGTGAACGAGCATTTGTGTTCATAGCGTTCATGTTACTGTGCCCGGTTCAGGAGAGTATCCACACTGTGGACCTTCCAGCGGTCACGCTCTTTCCAGGCCACGACGGACCGCACAGACAAGCCGCGCACGGCGGTGACGACGACATTACTCACGCCGGCCGGCAAGGGCGCAGCAAGCTGTGTGTCCGACAGGTTCACGGCGACATAGGAGACGATACCGAGTGATCTGACGACGGGCGAGATGGCGGCGGTCTCGGCGAACGAGTGGAGCAGGACGGCCCCGGCCTGCCCGCTGCTCGTCGTATAGGTGCCGGTCAGCTCCACCGACTTGCCCGCGTCGGAACGCGGGAAGTAGACCAGCTTCTGGTTCGGATCGAATGCGAACTCCGTCAGCCCAAGCATCGGGTCGGCTCCGCCAGTCACATCGGTCGGGTTCAATGTATAGGAGCTGGGCGCCTTCTGCACCGCGACCGTCCAGTCGGCGTCGCCGGCATAGTAGATGCGCACGCGATGCGCCTTGTTGAACCCATCGCCCAGGTCGGC
>JANLUQ010000523.1:0-4498 GCA_031363565.1 Armatimonadota bacterium
CCGCCGCATCAGCGCCACCGGCTCCCGCCGCATCAGCGCCACCTGCTCCCGCCGCATCAGCGCCACCGGCTCCCGCCGCATCAGCACCACCGGCTCCCGCCGCATCAGCGCCGCCGAAAGGCGGCTGAAACACATGAGGAGGAGCAGGACCCAAATGGGGCCTGCTCCTCATACCCACAATTCAAAGGTCGCCTCTTACCAGCCCGTAGACTACCAGGTCTTCATATGCCCCATCCTTGAGGACATGCGCGCGCAGCAGGCCCTCCCGCATCATGCCGATCTTCTGCATGACGCGGCCCGAGGCAGGGTTGCGGGCGAAGTGCGAGGCTGTGATCTTGTGCAGAATCAGTCCCCGGAAGCCATAATCCACCAGCGCAGCGGCGGCCTCGGTGGCATAGCCCCGGCCCCAGAACGGGACACCCAGCCAGTAGCCGAGTTCCGCCTGGCTGTGCGGGGACGTGATCCCCAGGCCCACACAGCCACAGAGGCCGTCCTCCTCGTGCCGTGTAATCGCATAGACGACACCGGTCCGGTACAGAAACTGATCGGCGTGTCCGGCAATCCAGGACTCTGCCATCCCATCCGCGTAGGGGTGGGGCACATTCAAAGTCGTATCGGCCACTTCGGACGCCCCCGCCAGCCTCTGGACCTGCGGGGCGTCGGCCAAGGTGAACGGCCTGAGCAGGAGGCGCTTCGTTCGCAAAACAGGCTGATCCGGCATCATGATGACACCTCCTGTCTATCCGAGGGCCTTCAGGTTCTCCGGGTTCAGCGGCAGCAGGTCTTCGGGCACGAACAGGCCATCTTTCCGTATCAGGACATCGTCGAAATAGACCTCACCGCCGCCGAACTCGGGCCGCTGGATGAAGACCATGTCCCAATGCACCGTCGAGCGGTTGCCGTTGAATGCCTCATCATAGGCCCCACCCGGCGTGAAGTGGAACGACCCGGCGATCTTCTCGTCGAACAGAATGTCCTTCATCGGCTGCATCACATACGGGTTGAAGCCAAGCGAGAACTCGCCGATGTAACGCGCCCCCTCGTCGCTGTCCAGAATCTGGTTCAGCATCGCCTCGGTCCCGCCCACCGATGTCGCCTGAACGATCTTGCCCTGCTCGAAGTGCAGCGTGATGCCCTCAAAGACCGTTCCTTGGTAGATGGTCGGCGTGTTGAAGGCGATGGTCCCATTGACCGAGTCCCGGACCGGGGCGGTGAAGATCTCTCCGTCGGGGATGTTCGCATTCCCCGTGCAGGGGATCGTCGGGATGTCCTTGATGGAGAACCGCAGGTCCGTCCCCGGCCCGGTCAGCCGGACCCTATCCGTCCTGTCCATAAGCTGCTTCAGCGGCGCGATGACCGGGTCCAGCTTGGCATAGTCAAAAGTGCAGACATCGAAGTAGAAGTCCTCGAACGCCTCCGTGCTCATCCCCGCCTGCTGCGCCATCGAGGGCGTCGGCCAGCGCAGGACCACCCATTTCGTGTGCGGGACGCGCGTCTGCGAGTGGACCGGGTTCCACCACAAAGACCGCTGGAGCTTCATACGCTCATCGGGCACGTCCGACAGCTCCGTGCTGTTCTCCGCCCCGCGCACACCGATGTAAGCGTCCATCTCGGCCATGCGCGCCTTTTCGAATTCGCCGGTAAGCCGCATCTGCTCCTCGGTCGCGTTTCGGTAAAGTGCGCGCAGGACGCTGTTGCGCTTGACGGTGACAAAAGGCAGGCCGCCCGCCTCGGAGATGCGTTCCACAAGCGTGGTCACGACATCATCGGGGATGTCGTAGGCTTCCACCAGTACCTTCTCTCCTGGCTCGATGTGGGTAGAGTAGCCGACGAGCACGTCGGCGAGTTTGGCGACACGGGGGTCTTTCATGCGAGGCTCCTAATAAGATGTGAGGGGTATGTTGAGGGGAGTATACCACGCATTCCTATCCCCCACGACTTGTCGCGGGGGTAGGATCGGTCTCTTTCCGCAGCGCCATGAACCCGGAAATGCCCCACCGAGCGGCGTGCGGCGTCAGATGCTCCGCCGTCACCTGGTAGCCATGCCGCGCATAGAACCGACGCGCCCCGATGTTGTCCCTCTCGGCATGAAGGCAGATCATCGGGCACCCGGCCTCCGATGCCTGCCGGTCCACCGACTCCAGGAGCAGGCCCCCGATGCCCCGTCCGCGCTGGTCGGGGCGGACGGCCAGGATGCTGAGGTAATACGCTTCCTGCGGTGGGGGCGATGTCGCGCTCCAGAAGGCTCGTGCCACAGGCAGCAGGCGCAGAGGCGCAAGCAGGCCCCGGTAACGCGGCAGCAGGTACAGCATCCGCCAGGAGTTCCGGCGGCGTGCCTGCGCCGGTGCGGCCAAAGCCAGCCCGACGACTTCCTCGCCCAGAGTGGCCACGAGAGCAGTCTGATAACTGAACGGGACATCGGATCGGGCAAAGAGCCGCTCGAAAAAGCGCACGGCATCGGCAGGGCGCGGCCCGAATACGCGGTCAAACATGGCCGGACCCGCCTCGCGGATCAGCGGCGCGGCCGCGCGGGCATCACCAGGAGTCGCAGGGCGCAGGATGATAGCAGGGGGAGCGGCCTCAGAACCCATGCCGCCTCAGCCACGCCGCGCAGTGGGTCGGCCATGTTCCCAGGACTGGGTCGCCTGCCGCTAGTCCAAACCCGTGCGGGCCGCTCTCGTACAGGTGCAGCTCGACAGAAACGTCGGCGGCGCGCAGGGCCAGGGCCAGCAGCAGGCTGTTCTCGGCAGGGACGCCTGCGTCGTCGGACGTATGTACCAGGAAGGTCGGCGGCGTGTCCGGTGTGACGTGCCAGTGATTGGAAAGTGATGCGGCCAACTCTTCGGACGCATCCGCCCCCAGCAGGTTTTGGCGCGACCCGCCGTGTCCATGCGGCTCCTGCATGCTGATGACTGGGTAGACCAGAATGGCGAGGTCAGGACGAGACGAAAACCGGTTCAGTGGGTCTGTCGCCGCTGGGTCGCCCGCCTCAAAATGGGTCGCCAGTGTCGAGGCCAAATGCCCGCCCGCTGAGAAGCCAAGGATGCCGACCCGGCCGGGGTCCAGATCCTCCGCCGACCCGCGCACTGTCCGCACCGCGCGGGCGGCGTCGTCGAGCATGGCCGGATGGCGCGAGTGCGGCCCCAGCCGGTAGTGCAGGACGAAAGCCGTGATGCCCAGGGTGTTCAGCCACAAGGCGACGTCTTTCCCCTCGTGGTCGGCCAGCATCCCGTATCCCCCGCCGGGGCAGACGACCACCGACGCCCCCGTCTTTTCCCCCTCCGGCGGGTCATAGCGAGTCAAGGTCGGCGGCGTGACGTTCTCGGCAAACGAGGCCGATGAGGGCCAGAGTGGCTGGGGTGTAGGTGTCATAGCTATATCCATCGCGCGTTCGGCCCGAAGTCTGCCGAGTAATAGTTGCTGACATGCGTGCCGGGCGGGAAGATCGTGTCCAATGCCCGGTTGTCCTCCTCCGTCACCGTGATCTCCAGAGCCTTTACATAGTCCTCCATCTGCTCCGTCGTGCGCGGTCCGATGATCGGGCTAGTGATGCCCGGCTGGGCCAGGCACCAGGCCAATGCCATCTGCACCGGCGCGACATTGCGCGCCTCGCAGAAGGGCAAATACTTCTCGACAGCGGCCAGCGCAGCGTCGTTGTCCCGGTTGTTGAACGCGCCCTTCTCGTAACGCGCCCCGGCGGGCCGCGTCTGCCCCAGCCGGTACTTGCCCGACAGCAGCCCGCCCGCGATAGGTGCCCACGGGATGACGCCGACGCCGTAGGTGCGGCAGAACGGCAGCAGTTCGCGCTCGATGCGCCGATCGAGCAGGTTGTACGGCGGCTGCTCGCAGACGAAGCGGTTCAAGTGCAGTTCTTTGGAGGCCCACAAAGACTCCACAAGCTGCCACGCCGCGAACGTGCTGGTCCCGATGTAGCGCACCTTGCCCGATTTTACCAGGTCATCCAGGGCGCGCAAAGTCTCGTCAATCGGGATGGACGACTTGGGCCGGTGGATCTGGTACAGGTCAATGTGGTCCGTTCCCAGCCGCCGCAGCGAGTCCTCGCAGGCTTTAATCAGGTGGAACCGGTGACTGCCCCAGGCGTTGGGGTCCGTGTCGTCCATCTTGTTGTAGCCTTTGGTCGCCAGGAACACGCGGTCCCGCTTGCCGTCCCGCGCCAGTGCCCTCCCGACGATGGTTTCCGAGACGCCCCGGCTGTAGACATCGGCGGTGTCCAGGAAGTTGACCCCCACCGCCATCGCCTGGTCAATGATGCCGAACGACGCTTCTTCGTCCGTGTCGTCCCCGAAGTTCATGCAGCCCAGGCAAAGCGGGCTGACCTGAACACCCGTCCGCCCTAATGTGCGATAGTCCATGTGTCTCTCCTTGTCTTGGTCCACGGGGCTGAACCCCCGTGCTTTGGTAAAGCAAATCCCCGCCTGCGCGGGCATCAGAAAAATGATCTTCGCCCGCGAAGGCGGGGGATTGCACTCCTACAGCC
>JANLUQ010000527.1:0-4940 GCA_031363565.1 Armatimonadota bacterium
GGTTTTCGTGCGCGTAGGCCAGGGCGCGGGCCAGTTGCAGCCCCAGGTCCGCGGCCTGCGGGAAGTCGTTCGCGTCACGGTGGTTCCCCCGCGCGTCGAGCGCGTGACGGAGCGTGTCTCCGGGCACATATTCCAGAACAAGAAACTCCGAATGGTTCAGGGTCGCCAGCTCGTGCAGCCTTTGGATGTTCGGGTGGTTGAGCAGGTGGCCGATCTTGACCTCGCGCGTGAACCGCTCGTGCGTCGCCACGTCCCCCAGAATCTCCTCATGCGGGAACTTGAGAACGACCTGTTGGTCTTCCTGTGCGTCGTGAGCGAGGTAGACATTGCTCATGCCGCCATGCCCCAGGGCGCGGATGATCGAGTAGCGGCCAAGCTGCTGCCCCGGTTCGAATTGCATCGGTTCTGTTCGCTTCCTTCTATTCCGCTCGGCTCTTTGCCCAGCGCAGCAGTGTTTGCCACCACGCGCCATTATTCGGGACGGCGGGCGTCTTTTCCTGTTCCACTTCCAGCACCTTCACGACTTGGACGCTCAGGTTGTCGGTCGCCTGCCGTTCCAGGCCCAAGGCGATGAGCTGCCGGCAGGCCTCGGCGGGCAAATTGGCGGCGACGATGCCGGCGATATCGAGGTCGTTCAAAGGCTCCCACAGGCCATCCGTACAGAGCACGAAAGTATCGCCCGGCTCCAGCACTTCGACGCGGGCTGGGACCTGGAGGACAGGCTGGCTGCCGACGCTGCGGGTGATGATGTGCCGGCGGGGATGATGGCGGGCGTTCTCGGGCGTCAATATCTGCATCCGCACCAGTTCGGCCACTTCGGAATGGTCGCGGGTGAGCGGCACGATATTTGTTGCGCTCCGGACCCGGTAGAGGCGGCTGTCGCCGACATGGGCGATGTAGGCCTTATCACCGACGATCGCCAGTGCGACCATCGTGGTCTGCATCCGAAACGCGCCGGCCTTCAGGCCGAGGTCGTAGACATGCAGATTGGCCCGGGCGAAGGCGTGAGCGAGGGCACGATCCGGCCGCCTGCCGACGGAGTAGTAGGCGCTGACCAAGGTCTGGGCGGCCTCACGGCTCGCCACGTCCCCTGCCCCACTCCCCCCCACGCCATCAGCCACGACGAAGAGGCTGCCCTTCCGCTGCCGGACCTCGCAGTCCTCGGGCATCTGGTGCGCGATGAAGTCCTCGTTGCGAAACCGGACGTGTCCCTGTTCGCTTGTCCCGGCATGGTCAATCATGGCGAATGGTCCAGAAACAGAAGGCCGGGAGCCGATCTAAGACCAGCTCCCGGCCGATGAGAGTGGCCGCGAACAGGGTGGCGGCCTAGCGCATAGAGATCGTCTTGACCTGCATTTCCTTGTGGTCATGCGACAGGAACATCGGCTCCTTGCGGATGCCGCTGCGGACAGCAAGGTAGAGGAAGGACAGCATCATGAACGAGGCCGAGAAGATCAGGGCGACCTTGGCATCGTACTTGGAGGCCATCGTAGCGGACGGGGCGAAGAAGGCGAAGTAAATATCGCCTACCATCAGGCCGAAGTTCAGGAACATGCCCAGGATCGGGGCAAGCTTCGTGGTGAATATCCCCGCACCTTTGACGTGCGAGAAGGCGATGTAGGTCGCCAGACATGTCATGCCGTACAGCAGGAAAGTCCCCAGGTTAGAGATGATCGCCACTTTCAGCAGGTTGTCCGAGTTCAGGACGCCGTAGCCGCCGATGATCGCCGAGATCACGGTCAGCATGATGATCGCATTGTGCGGCGTGTTGTGCTTGCCGTGCAGAGAGCCGAACGGGCCAGGCAGCTCGTCATCCTTGCCCATGGCATAGGAGACGCGGACACCGGTCGCGAGGCAAGACAGGGCCGTGCCGACCAGGGCCAAAACGACCGTAGCAGCCATGATGATCTCGAACTGCAAACCATGTCCGTGCAGAAGCGAGTCGCCAATGATCTTGGAGAAGTCCCCAATGGGCGCACTGGAGGCGGCGGCGGCGTCAAATCCGCGCACGATGCTGCCACCGGCATAGGCGGTCTGGTCAATTGCGTGGTCGGTGATCGAGGTGATCTTCGGGTCAATCACCGAGAAATTCGCACCCGCTTTGTCCAGGATGCCGGCGTAGTTCTGGCCGATGAAGTAGTTCGCGCCGAAGTATTCAAAGGAGTAGAAAATGACTGCCTGGATGATCAGCGACAGCAGGACGCCGCGCGGGATATCCTTCTGCGGGTTCTTCGCCTCGGCGGCGAGGGCCGTCGCCGACTCGAAGCCGACCACGAGCAGGATGGCAATGGTGGACTGGAAGATGAGCTGGCTCAAGCCGTGCGGGCTGATGACGCTCAAGCCGCTGGGATGGATGTAGGAGACCTCGGGGTGTCTGGAGCGGTAGACGATCGCCAGGATCGTGAAGGTCAGCAGGGCGAGGATCTGGATCACATTGATGACGACGTTCGCCATGGTCGAGCCGCTGACGCCTCGGTAGGCGATGGCCCCGGTGATGGCGGCGAAGATGACGCAGAGCGCAACCGGCTGCCACAAATGGGTCGAGTCCCCAAAAGTGGGTTTGAAGAGCTGCACGATGAACGTCAGGATGGTCCCCATGAAGGCGACCATGACACCGGGGTAGACCCAGTAATACAAGTGGGCGGCGCAGCCGATGATCAGTTTTGCGATACGGGCGAGCTTGAAGTGGGAATGGGATTCTTTTTCCAGAAACGCCGCCTCGGCGTAGAAGTAGGAGCTTCCCGCGCCGCCCTGGGGGTACTTCTTGGAAAGGGTCGCATAGCAGACGGCGGTCAGCAGGGCCACGATGGTGGCGACGGCCACCGATGCCCACATGCTGGTCGCGCCGTAGGCGCTCTGCCCCTGGAAGGTAGTCCAAAGGAACGCGCCGGGCGCGATGAGCGCCATCGCATTGATGGTGATCCCGGTCAGACCCAGGGTGGGCTTAAGCGACCCCCCAGCCGTGCTGACGGGAGCCGAAGTCTCAACAGCCATTGGTAATGTCCTCTCTTGCGTATAGAAACGGCCAGACGTGACACAACTACGACGTTGGCGGGGGTCTCAGCAATGAGGGTACAGCGGAACTCGGCGTCGAGGAAGAGCGGCAGCAGAGACAGCATTATTTCTGCTACTCTACATTAACACAATATGAACGGTTTGTCAAGTGTAGCGAACAACCGGGAGTGCCTAAAGTTGCTCGGCAAGTATTTTTGCGCTATAATAGGCTCATGTCTGAGCAAGAACTGACCTGCCCGCTCTGATCCCGGTTGTTTCAAGACCATGCCGAAAGGAATATCCCATGCGCTTCTCTGTCATTCCCTCCGCGTGATGTCACGCTCCCTCAGTGCTTCTCTGGTCTCCCCCGCCTGGTGTTCCAAATGAAAGCGTGAGGAGTGACTATCCGCATGCGATATGGCATCAAGACCTGCTGGCGATCAAGACGTGCCGGATATGAATTAGCAAAGATTGAGACATCGTGGCAGGAGGCTGGTAACCGTGCTTGGTTTGGCACGATTTTTGCACTAGTAAAAGTAGCGGCGTCTTGCATTTCCCCCACCGCTGCGCTTCAATACAAATCGTTCTTACGATGTGACGAAACATCACATGACCAAAGCAGAAAGGGAGCCTCATGAATTCGAACAACCTGAGCCCGAACAAAATGCTGTGGGAGAAAGGCGACTTTACCCGGATCGCCGCCTTGATGCGTCAATCCGGCGAGTCGCTTGTTAAGTCGATTGGGGTCACACCCCCACTAAGGGTGCTGGACCTCGGCTGCGGAGATGGCACCACGGCCCTCCCATTTGCCCTGCTGGGAGCGGACGTTCTCGGGATTGACATTGCCAGGAACCTCGTGGACGCCGGGAACAGGCGGGCTGCCGAGAACCATCTGGACCGACTGAAATTCCAAGAAGGAGATGCCTGTGACTTGCAGGGGATCAGCGATCACGCCTTTGATCTGACTGTCTCAGTCTTTGGCGCGATGTTCGCGCCCCGTCCTTTCGATGTGGCTGCGGAAATGGTTCGGGTCACGCGGCCCGGCGGACTGATCGTGATGGGCAACTGGATTCCGAATGATCCGACGTCCTTTGTCTCGCAACTGTTGAAGATCAGCGCCGCCTTCACGCCTCCCCCGCCGGAGGGCTTTGTCAGTCCCATGACTTGGGGCGTGGAAACACACATTCTTGAGCGTTTTGCCCGAGCCGGCGTGCCCGAAGAGAGGGTTTCCCTGGTCAAGGACACGTTCTACTTTATCTCGCCTGACAAAAGCCCGACTGACATTGTGGAAGCATTTCGGCAATTCTACGGGCCGACGATGAACGCCTTTGAAGCGGCTGAAAAGAGTGGAACCGAGCAGGAACTCCACCGGCAACTGTTGGAACTGGCAACAGCGCAGAACAGCCACCCCGACGGAGGCACTTCGATCCCGGCGACCTTCCAACGGGTGACTGTGCAGCTGTAAGCTCCAACATCTGCCGGTGGGGGTCTGGCAGATGACTGTGATTGTGACATAACCGAAAGGCGTGAGCGAGTAGTCTCAGAACGACACTCGCCCGCGCCCTTTCTTGTCCGGTCGGCCAGCCTTTTACCTAGCGATTCAACCTGGCATGATTAATGTTGGCACAATCTATGCCGGTGGTTCCGGTGGGGTGGATGCCGGGCACCCCAATCTGCAGGGGCGCATAGTTCTTGACAGGCTTATTTCCCCGCTCCCACTCCGGACTAGCACGGTGCCCCTGCAAACCATTGTAGGGGTGCCGTTGGTTTGTGTCATCCACTCGGCGTTCCCTTCATAGAGTCTGCCTTCATAGAGTCTGCCTTCAGGCTGCTTTGGGCACTCCCAAAAAGAAAAAAGCCCCTACCGCTGATGATCAGCAGTGGGGGCGGTCTCTCGGCAGGAGGTCAGAGGCCGGCGGCGAACGTCGTCGCCTCATCTTTGTAGG
>JANLUQ010000550.1:0-2070 GCA_031363565.1 Armatimonadota bacterium
GGCGTCACCCGGTCGCGCCCGTGCAGGCTCCAAATGTAGACCAGCCGCAGCGAGCGCAGGTCGCCGATGGCGCCGTCCTGCACCAGCCGCTTGATGTTCTGGGCGACTGGGCTGAACCGGTAGCAGAAGCCGGTCACCAGCAACAGGCCCGCCTCGTCCATCGTCTGGATCATGAACTCCGCATCGCCGTCCGTCATCGCCAGCGGCTTCTCGCACAGCACGGGCAAGCCATGGCGAGCCGCCTCGACGACATTCTGTCGGTGTGCGGGGGCCGCCGATGTCACCACGACGGCGTCCAAGCCCGAATCAAAAAACATGTCGCTGACTGCATAGCCGTGCGGGATGCCAAACTTGTGCTGCAAGCTGTAAGCCCGCGCCGGGTCCGGATCATACACGGCATGCACTTCCAGGCCCTCCGTAGCGAGCATAGCCGGGATGTGCCCGTACTCAGCGATCATTCCGCAGCCCATCAAACCGATTTTCTTCATAGGTGTTCTGTGCGCTTCCAAAAGGATCTGCTACCGCTTAACCACCGCAATGGGCCGCACGGTTCCCCCATCCCCTTGCTTCTCTCTCGCACTTGTTCCATAATAGGCGAAACGCACCGCGTTCTTTAGGAGAATACCGATGCCGATGTCCCGATTGATCCCCGCCGCCCTGTTGCTGCTGGCCGCGCCCTCCCCCTCGGCAAAGCCAGACCCGCCGGCCGTGGCGCTGGTCGCGGGATGACCGCACTGGGTTATTTCGGACAAACGTGGTGCAGATCACAGTGGTAGATCAACCGCGGGCGCCCGTCATTCCTCTCAAGTGACTCCCAAGCCGCGCCGAGCGGCCGAGTGGTTGAAAACCACTTGGCGCGGCTTCTTCCTTGCCAATCCATCGCCTCTACAGGTATAATCTTCGAAAGCTATTCTATCTTAGACCGCACCGGAGATCTTTCCATGTCCTATGACCCCAAGCAGCGCAGCCGCGTCATCACCGAGGGGCGCGACCGCGCCGCCGCACGTTCTTACCTCAAGGCCACCGGCCTGTCCGACGAGGACATCAAGAAGCCCATCATCGGTGTTGCTTCCACTTGGATCGGCACCATGCCGTGCAACCTCAACCTGCGTGCCCTCGCCCAGAAAGTCATGCAGGGCATCCGGGAGGCCGGCGCGACCCCGCAGGAGTTCAACACCATCGCCATCAGCGACGGCATCACCATGGGCACCGAAGGCATGAAAACGTCGCTGATCAGCCGCGAGGTCATCGCCGACTCGATCGAGCTGGTCACGCGCGGCCACATGTTCGACGCCGTCATCGCCCTGGTCGGCTGTGACAAGACCGCGCCGGGCGCCGCCATGGCACTGGCCCGGCTGGACATTCCTGGAATGCTGCTCTACGGCGGCTCCATCGCGCCGGGCCGCTACAAAGGCCGCGACATCACCATCCAAGACGTCTTCGAGGGCGTCGGGGCGGCCCACGCCGGCAAGATCACCGACGACGAGCTGCGCGAATTGGAAGACGCCGCCTGCCCAGGCGCCGGATCGTGCGGCGGCCAGTTCACCGCCAATACCATGGCGATCGTCATGGAGTTTCTGGGGCTGGCGGCCCTCGGCTCGGCGGGTGTGCCAGCCGCCGACCCGCGCAAAGACGACATCGGCGTCCAAGCCGGCCATATGATCGTCACCCTGCTGAAAAGCGGCGTCCGGCCCAGCGACATCCTGACCAGAGAAGCATTTGAGAACGCCATCGCGGCGGCGGCGGCGACCGGCGGCTCGACGAACTCCGTCCTGCACCTGCTGGCCCTCGCCCGCGAGGCGAACGTCCCTTTGTCTATGGACGACTTCAACCGCGTCTCGGCGCGCACGCCGGTCATCACGGATCTGACGCCCGGTGGCCACTATGTCGCCACCGACATGCACTATGCGGGTGGGACCCGGCTGGTCGCCAAGAACCTGCTCGCGGCGGGATTGCTGCACGGCGACCGCCCCACGCCGTCGGGCAAGACCTTAGCCGAGGAAGCCGCCGAGGCCCAGGAAGCGCCGGGCCAGAAGGTCATCTCGACCGTCCAGAACGCCTTCAAGCCGC
>JANLUQ010000552.1:0-1677 GCA_031363565.1 Armatimonadota bacterium
CGCCGGCGGCGCGTGACGGCCAGGCCGCCGACGCCCAGGGCCAGCAGCAGGCCCAGCGAGATGGTCGTGGAGGCTTCCGGCACCGGGGCGGTCACGAGGGTCAGTGTCGGCCTCACCTGGGTCGCCTGGTTCTGGTTTTCGGAGCCGGCGAACAGGAACTCGTTGCAGTTTGTGGGCAGAGCCGCACCACTGGTGAGCGACAGAACTCCGCTGGTGGAAAAGTCGCCGCCCACGCTGTGGGTGATGTCGGCCAGGGCCGCGCCGCTCAGGGGAAAGTTCAGGATGCCGCCGGCACTCACCGGCACGATGAACGCGCCGTAGCTGCTGCCGCTGGCGAGGTCGTTGTAGATGCCGAGGCTGCCGACAGGCTGTGCGGCGTTAAGCGCGGTGGGGCTGGTGCTGACATCGTACATGGTGCACTGGAACGCGGTCTGACCGGAGGCGGAAGTGCCGAAGTCGCTGGGCACGTTCAGCGTCGCCGACGTGATCGTCTTGCCCGTCAGGTTCAGCGCGGAAAGGTCGAACGTAAAATAGTCATGTGTCGGGTCATTTGGGGGGGCTTCCCGCCGACCGCCACCTGGACGACGAAGTAGCTGGCATTAGTCGGCTGGTTGTTGCCGTCCGCGTAGTAGTAGCCCTGTGCCGGGTGCCTCGCGAGGGTGAGATTGGGGTTGGCCGCGATTTAGAAGGTCTGGGCCTGCGCCCGTCCGCTCAAGCCAAGGGCCGTCAGGAGCGCCAGCGCGAGGCCGGCTTTGTGTAGAGGTAGCATGTGGGTAAAGCCTTTCTGAAGTCGTGTCAGAGAATGATGGGAAGAACTCCAAACAGCTAGGCCGACTTGGCGAAAAAGAGAAAGCGGCTTTCTTACAACAGCAAGGGGGCGGAACTCTGTCAAGTGGCGCGGGGAAATCGGCAAAAATGCAAGTTCACCCCTGCGCGGCATAGCAGAGGGGCAGGCCCCCGCCCTTCCCCCGCCTCCATCCTTGCCAATTCTATCCTTGCCAGTTTTAAGAAGGTGCGGGTATACTGTCCCCATGATTATCGCGAAAAGACTCTTGGGGGCCGCCCTCGCCGCCCTTGCCTTCGCTTCCCTCACCTTTGCCGCCCTCACTCTCGCTGTGCCCGCGCGGGCCGATGTAACCGGCTTCGCGTCGTTCGCGCCGGTCAACACCAGCGGCCACGCCGCCTCGGCAGGGTTGAGCGCCGACAAGACGACGCTCACCCTCAGCGACGGCGGTGCGGACGAGGCGGTTAGCGCCTTCGAGGCCGCGCCCCAGCGAGTCGGGGGCTTCCATGCTACGTTCACCTACCAGGCCGATCAGTTCGGCGACTCTTGCGCGGTACTTCGCCTTGTCCCCGGCCAGCCCATGCACGACGAGGGGCTCGCCGACTATCTCAAGACGGGAAACGACACCTCGCTCGCGGCCGTGCTGCGCACGTTCGTGGGGCCGCAGGGATTTGGTGAATGGCTGCGCACGATGGAGCGTCGCACCGCCTCCGTGAACATCGGATCGTTCCTCGGCGCTGGCGGGGTGCGGCAATACGCCAAGAACATGGCCCAAGGCGCGCCCACCGCCGCCGAAATGGACACGATGCGCACGGTCGTCCGCGTTGCGATGCAGGACGGCGCAATGGGACTCGCCAGCGCGTTGATCTATCCGCCCGGCAACTACGCATCCA
>JANLUQ010000563.1:0-15717 GCA_031363565.1 Armatimonadota bacterium
CGGGGAACAAGGACAAAACGTAGGGGGCGCTGCTTGCCGCGCCCTCTTCCCCTTGCCGCGCCCTCTTCCCCTTGCCGCGCCCTCTTCCCCTTGCCGCGTCCTCTTTCTCCTGTCGCGCCCTCTCCTGCCCTGGAGCGCGTGGCTCTCTTGAAGGCTTCCGCTCCGCACGGCCTCTAACCTGGACATGAAGAACCGCCTTTTCCTCCTCGTGGTCCTGCTGCTCCTGACCTGTCTCCGGCTGCCCGTTGCCGGTGCCGTCCCAGGCTTCGAGGCCGCCCGGCTCAACTCCGTAGCGGCCAATCCCCCCGGCGTTTCGCTCACGTTGAGCCTGCCGAGCGGCAGGACGCAGTTTCACCAAGGTGAGGTCATCCCGCTCACGGCCGCCTTCGCGAGCAGTCTGCCCAAAGCGCACCAACTCAACACCGGCCCCGGTGACCGGGAACTCCCCTGGAACAGCGATGCGTTTCATGTGGACGACTCGACCGGCGCAGTAGATCCGCTGGCTACCTACTACGCTCACGAGTTAGGCATAGCCTACAGCGGCGGGGGGCCACATTTCCAGGACCTAGGGGCGCAGCCCGTTCTTGTCGCTTATACCCTCAACGAATGGCTGCGCTTTGATGTTCCTGGTCACTACCGAGTCTACCTGACGAGTGGCAAGATCATTGACCCGGGTGGTCATAAACAAGGCTTTACCTCCTTTCAGGGCCGTGCCACGACCTCCAACGCTGTGGAGCTAGAGATACTGCCTGACGACCCCGCCTCGGATGCCCAGAGACTGCAACAGGCGCTGCCTCTCTTCAACGCGGACGGTTACAGTTCCAGGACTCAAGATGCCCGGCAGGCGGATGTCCGCGCGATCCGCTTCCTCGGAACGCCCGACGCTGCGCGGGCGATGGTCGCGCGCTACAGCCACACCAACGACGACAACTTTTCGAGTTCTCCCGCCTATTATCAGATCCGGCTCGGTCTGTTTGGCTTCCCGCAACCGGCAATTGTCATTCAGGAAATGGAGCGCAGGATTGCCGACCCTGACTTCCCCATTCTCTTGCTCTTCATGGAGGATCTGGCGCAGATTCAGTATCTCGTCGCCTATCCTCAAGCCGTTCCGTCGTTCGTCGCCGACCCCGTAAAACAAAAAGAACGGCAAGATCTACTCCGGCTACGCCGCAACGCTCTGGCGGCAATGACCAATCTGGATCGGACGCAACTGGCCGCAGCCGCTCCTCGCAAACAGGGGAAGGCGCGTGCTGTCAGCCTCTACACGCTGTTGCAGATGGAATACGCGCACCAGGATATGGCGGAGCGTCGGACACTGGCGCGGGCGCTGTTGCCAGTCTTCGATGACTTGACGCCGGAAGAGCAAAATGGTTTGCTGTACGATGGGGGCGAGGCACTGCTGCGTGGCCCGGATGTGCTGCCGATTCTCAGGCGTCTCTGCGCCCGCCCACTGATGGACCCAAACAGGAATGCGTCACGGGCTTACGAGGAGGTGCAACTCCACAGTCTAGCCCTGCGCCGCCTGATGCACCTGTCCCCCACTGAGGGGCGGGTGCTGCTGCTGGCGGAGATCAGAAGTCCGAATCCGCGTGTGGACCTCCCATTGCTGTGCTCTCTCCCGGACCGAACGCTTCCTGACCTCGACATGATCCTTGCTGCCAACTTGGAAAGCTGCCTTCATGGTGGATTTAGTGGCGATTGGAAGTTCGCACCCCGACTGGTAGAGCGTTACGCGACGCAGAGTATCTTGCCGCGCGTCAAGGCCGCGTATGGAGATCAAGGCGGCAAATGGGCTTGCCTCATCCAGTCGAGCCTGCTGGCCTACTTCCTGCGGACGGATCATGCCTACGGCGCGAAACAGATGGAAAAGGCATTAGCAGCGCGCAAAGAGACCGGTTGCTTCCGATCTGTCTTGAGCGATGTCACTACCCTCGTCCCCGGCCTAGACCCAGACGTGGAACGCCTCGCGATCTCACACTTGGATGACCCCGACATGGAAGTCGCCGCCGATGCCGCCAAAGTCCTGGGCACTTACGGCTCTGCCGCCGCCGAAGCGCCGCTCTGGACACGGCTGCGTGCGTGGCACCGGCAATGGATGGGGAGGGCGGATCAGATCGAGCCGAGCGACAAAAATCTTGCTCCGTTACCTGGGCAACTGGAATACGCACTGACCCAGGCCTTGGCGACCGCACCCAGATGGCTGGCGAACCGGGCCAAACTTCAGGCGCTGACGTCCCTCTGCGTCACCGAGGAAGTGCGTAGGAACATTGCCTCTTTCCTGCCAGAGTGGGCGGGGCCGATCCGCATCAGATGCGCGGGAGAGACGGGTGAGTGGTCGGTCGTCCAGTACGGACAGCTCTCCTCGCTGGCCGCATTGGAAAGCAAACTCGCCCAGTTCCCACGCGGGACACAGTTCCGTCTCTCCTCTTGGGCTTTTTCAAGCCGCGCGCAGCAGATGAAGGCGTTCAGGCAGTTGAAGCCATTCCTGGAAAAGCGGGGGATGCAGATTGACATGGAGCCGCTGCCGCCTCGCTAATCACTTCTTATTCGCGATGCAGTCCACGATCACCTCGCACGGCGCGGCCAGGAACAGTTCGCGGGCCATGTCGCCGGACAGGCAGCATATTAGAGCGGCAGGTAAACGATGCGGTCTTCGTACTCGCCGGGGAGGGCGGCGAGGGCGACCAGCAGTAGATCATTGAGGTTCCCAGCCATATCGCGGGTGATGTCAACCGTGAGGATGCCGGGGATGTGCCGGCCCGCCGCGAGGTGATCGGCGAGATGGACCGGCATGGATTTACGGTTATTGGTGACCAGGATGAAGTCGTTCGCTTCGCACCAGAGCAGTATTTCCGGGTCAAGCGTTCCAGACGGCGGTACGCCGGGCATCCCGATCTTCCAAATGGTCAGACTCGGCGCACGGGACAAAAGCTGCGTCCGGTAGGCGAGCGGCATGTGTTCGTCGAGCAGGTAGCGGATGGGCACAGGGCGTTCAAGCCGCAATCAAACGCCCCGTTTCCGATGCTTGCTTTTCGGCCTGTTCGCGCAGGTAGCGTTCCGGGGGCAGGCCGGAAGCCTCGATCTCCGCTTTAAGCGCATGGAGGCGGGTGACGGCGGGCGAAGGGCTCTGATCCTGCTCCGCCCGAGCGCGGCGGCTGAACTCTAGCCACCGCGCGAGGTAATCATCCATGCTCTTCTTGTTCCGCAGGTGATAGAGGATCGCCGCGTAGACTTGTTCAAGTGTCAGGCTGGGGAAAGTCTCCTGGATCGCCTCGGGGCTTTGGGCGCGGGAGATGTGTTCGTACAAGATCGACTCGATCCCGATGCGGCTCCCTTTGAGGCGGATGTCGTCCGGCGTCACGAAGTCGAAGTAGTCTTCCAGCATTGCATTCTCCGATCTATGATCCGTAGTCATTTCTCGTTAGCAATATAGTCCACGATCACCTCGCAGGGGGCGGCCAGGAACAGCTCGCGGGCCATGTCGCCGGGCAGGCCGCGCGTGCGGTCCGGGCGGGCACCCAGGATGAGCAGGTCCACCTTCTCTTCGGGGATCAGCGACAGGATGCGCTCGTGTGCCTTGCGGGTGCGGTGGATGACCGACTCGACATTCACCTTGTAGGGGATTGCCGCGCGCTCGGCGATGTGCAGGGCATTGGCAGCGACTGACTCGGCATCGAGCAGGGCGGCGTTCAAGGGGAGGATGCGCGGGACTTCGATGAAGTAGGCAAGCTGGATGCGCGCGTTCGTTCCCTGCGCCAGACGGAAGGCGACTTCCAGAGCACGGTTAGAATACGGCTGGTCCACGGCAGGGATGAGCAGGGAGCGCCACTGGCCCGCGCCAGACGGGGTGGGGGCGGTACGGGTCGGGAAGAGGCGGCTGAGAAGGGACATGGTTTGACAGGGCCTTTCGGGAAGGGGTACAATCTTCGAGAGGATTATACCCTAATGGCTATGATGCAAGATAGAACGATCACAAAGGACATTACACCGGACCAGGTCCTCGACGCGCTGCGGCGCGTCATTGACCCGGATTTTCATAAAGACCTCGTAACGCTCGGCATGATCAAAAACGTCGTCGTGGACGGGCCGGACGTCGCCTTCACCGTCGAATTGACCACGCCCGCCTGTCCGCTCAAAGAAGAGATCGAGCGGATGTGCCGCGTGGAAGTCGGGACAATCGAAGGCGTTGGCGAGATCAAGATCGAGATGACGGCGCGGGTACGGGCCAACACGGGTAAGGGCACCCAGCAGCCGATACCAGGCGTCAAGAACATCGTCGCCATCGCGTCAGGCAAGGGTGGGGTGGGCAAAAGCACCGTCTCAGCTAATATCGCCTGCGCCCTGGCCCAAATGGGCGCTACGGTCGGCCTGATGGATGCCGACATCTACGGGCCTTCCATCCCGATTATTATGGGTATCGAGGATAAGCAGCCCCTGGTGGACGAGAAGAAGGAAAAGATGCTGCCCATCGAGCAGTACGGCGTTAAGGTCATGTCCATGGGCTTCTTGCAGCCCGGCGGCGCGGCCGTCATCTGGCGCGGCCCGATGGTCGCCAAGGCCGTGCAGCAGTTCCTCCGCGACGTGGAGTGGGGCGAGATAGACTACCTCATCGTAGACCTGCCGCCGGGCACCGGCGACGCGCAGCTCACACTGGCCCAGGCCATCCCGCTGTCCGGCGCGGTCGTCGTGATGACCCCGCAGGACCTCGCCGCCGCCGTGGCCGTCAAGGCGGTTTCCATGTTTAGGCGGCTGGACGTGCCGATTTTAGGCATCGTCGAGAATATGTCCTACTTCCTTTGCCCCACCTGCAACTCGCGCCACCATGTCTTCTCGCATGGCGGTGGGCAGCAGGCGGCAGAGGCTCTGGATGTGCCCTTCTTCGGCGGCATCCCGCTGGCCCTGGACATCGGGGCCGAGGCCGATGAGGGGACGCCATCGGTCATTGCCAGCCCGAACGGTCCTTACGCCCAGGTCTTCCGCGAGGTGGCCGAGCGCATCGCCCAGGCGGTCAGCATCCGCGCCCGAACATTCGTGCCGCTGGCGATGACGAAGTGAACCGCTGCCGTGGGGTAACCTCCTCGTCCGAAGGGCGTTTTCTTTGCCGGGGCGTTCCATTGCCCCGGCGTGTCCGGGTGGCACCCCCATGACCCTGCCGGAATACTTCGTCCTGATCATCGCACTTGCCTTCGGCTTCGGCGGCACGGCCTGGCTCGTCCGCCGCTATGATCTGCGCCGGTTGAACTTCAAAGGGCAGCGCATTCCCATGATCGCCGGACTGGCGTTCGTGCTCGGTGGTGAGTTCTTTTATGCCAGCGAGTGGTTCCTGCAAGGGCTGCACACCAGCCTGGCCGCCGTCTACTTCCTGGTGACTTTGGGCTTCGGCGGGCTGGGGCTGCTGGATGATCTGAAAGGGGACCGCGCGGTGGGCGGCTTCCGTGGGCATTTCCGCGCCCTGGCGCGGGGCAGGCTGACGACCGGGGCAGCCAAGGCCATCGGCGGCGGCTTGCTCAGTCTGGCGGGCGGTTTTTTGATCGCTGCGCCCCGGCCCTTCGGCTATGCCCTGCTGGCGGGCCTGCTGATCGCGCTGTCCGCCAACACTTTGAACCTGCTCGACCTGCGGCCGGGCCGCTGCCTGTTTGGATTCTTTGTCGGCGCGGCGACCATCGGTGCGACGCTGCTGACGCAGCACGCGCTCGGGGCCGGCTTCCTTTTCTGGGCGGCTCTCGCCTTCGCCTTGATCCTTTATCCCCTCGATGCGGGCGGCACGGCGATGCTGGGAGATACCGGCGCAAACACCTTCGGGGCCGTGCTGGGCATTGCTGGGGCCATCTATTTCGCACCCCTCTGGCAGGGCGTCCTCGTCCTCACCCTGCTCGGATTCCAGATCTGGTGCGAGCGTTACTCGCTCTCGCGCGTTATCGAGAGCAGCCCGTTCCTACGCGGCCTCGACCGCAAACTCGGCGTCCGCTGAAAGCCGGACAGCGCCAAGATAGGTCGCCCCGTACTCTGGGGCATCGCAATCGTCAATCCGCACCCCCTGCCCGCCCCGCGCATGCAAGAAACGGCCATCGCCCAGGGCCAGCCCGATGTGCGTCGGCTGCTTGTCCTGGCGGCGGCTGAAGACGACCAGGTCGCCATCTTCCAGCAAGGCCGTGTCGAGCGGCTGCCCCTCTTCGACACTTTGAAACCGCTTGTCCCCCCGCTGCAAGTTGGCATCACGCTGGAGCTGTATCCCGTTCAGCTTGTAGGCAAGCTGCGTCAGCCCCGAGCAGTCAATGCCGAACGGCGTACAGCCGCCCCACAAGTAGGGGGTGCCGATGAAACGTTTGGCGGTCTCGGCGATGTTCCTGCCCAATGCGGCGATCAGGTCTTCCTGGGCGATTCGGTCCCGCAATGTCTGCACCTCGGGGGCGCGGCTGTGAAAGAGGTTCAGGCTGACGCGATGGACATAGCCGACTTGATCGTTTGGAAGCGAGAGGGGGACCCAGTCGCCGACCTCGGCGCGTCGGGCGATGACGGCCCGCGTGCCGACGACCAGCTTGGTCAGCATCTCGGAATGCGCGTCCGGGGCGGAGAAGACATCGGCGAAGAGGGTCGCGATAGTCGTGGTCAGCGAGTCCGAATCATCACGCGCCGGCAGGAGCAGGCGCGCGGCGATCCAGCCTGCGTAGCGATCGCTTGTCGTTACATGGCAGAAGTCGTCCTGCGTGTCCGAGACATAGACGCGGTCGCCGAGGATGGCCTGTGAGGCCAGCCCGGAACCGACGCCTGGCCCTTCGTAGATGTCGGCGACGTTCTGCGCGACGACCAATAATTCAAGTGACTCCGAGGCGGTACTCACTCGAAAATGATTTCCGTCCGCTCGCCGACCCGGATGCGGTCGCCGTGCGTCAGGGGCCGCTCCTCGTGCGCCAGCAAAGTCTCGCCGTTCAGCAGGGTACCGTTCGTGCTGCCCGTGTCCACGATGGAGTAGACCGAGTCTCGCCGAATGATCTCCGCATGGCGGCGCGAAACGGCATCGTCTAGGTCTATCTCCACATCGGGGTAGTAGTGCATCTCGCTGTCGGGCCGCCCGATAATCGTCACCTCTTTGACCAGATCGAAGGCGGCTGAAAGGCGGCCCATGCGGACGACTAGGCGGGGCGGCGTCTCCTCGGTTGCGGGTAAGACCAGCGGCGTGTCTAGAACGTAGGGTGCGACGATTGGAATCCCGGTCGGCGGGAGCGGGGTGAAGGCCGCCGCCAGCTCCTCGCGGCTCATACGAAGGGTAGAGGTGAAATCGCTGTCGGCGCTGCCGGGTTCTGCTGCTGAGGTGTCAAAGGAGGGCGTCGCCAATGTCGGCATCTCTGCCGGCAGGGCTGCCTCGGCGGGCGGCGGTGCGGTGATGATCGTCGGTTCGGGCGTTGAGGAAAGAGGCAGGAGATCCTCGGTGAATGGGGCGGAGTAGTCCATTATCTTCCGCGGGCCATCTTCATCCTCGAAGCGCAGGTGGTCGTCCCTCTCACGGCCGCCCGTCGCCAGATCGGGTGCAAGCGTGAGCGAATGCTCCGGTTGGGCTCCCCAATCCGCTGTGGGGTCGGAATCAACCGTCGTGTGGGCGCTGTAAATCTCCGCCCCACTCGCCCCCGCAGGCGTGTTTCCCTCCGCAGGCGCGTTTTCCTCCGCAGTCATATCTGTCTCCGACGTCTCCGATTGTGTCTTATCTTTGCGTAGTTTCCATCCGCGTGCCGCCATAAGATGATTGCTCCCCGCCGAAGGTGGTTTTCGGCCTCCCAAAGTTTTCTCAGTATATCACGACCCCCTCGGCCTGTCAAGCAAGCCGCTCACCCTTGTCAAAAGAGGGCGCGATGTGCTATAATCCATCACCAATTTCGCCCGAACCCGGACAACGAGAGATTTTAAGAAGGACCCCAACCTATGAAGCGACCCTACCAGCCGAACGTCCGACACAAGATGAAGACACACGGATTCCGCGAGCGCATGAGCACGGCTGATGGCCGCAACGTCCTCAAGCGCCGCCGCGCCAAGGGCCGCTACAAGCTGTGCGTCACGCACACCGTCACAATCCCCAAGAGCATATAGCCGCCGATGCTGCCGCGTCTCTCGCGCCTGAAACGCAGCCGGGACTTTCAGGCCGTCTACAAGCGCCGGTCTTCCTGGGCTTCGCCGCACCTCGTCTTGTACGTTCGCTTCCGCGCGCCGCGCGAGGGGGAAGCCTCGCGTCTGGGCTTCGTGATCAGCAAGAAGATCGCTAAGCGCGCCCACGATCGGAACCGCCTGAAGCGCCGCCTGCGCGAGATCAGTCGCCTTTATTTGCTGCCGGTCAGCCTGCGGCCCTACGATGCCTTGGTCGTGGCCCGAACCGCCGCCCCCGAGGTGGACTTTGCGGCCCTGATGGCGGAAATGACCAGCCTGGCCACGCAAGCCGGGCTGCTCCGAGGGCCGCAGGCGTGATAGGGCACGTTTTAGTCTCGGTCATCCGTATCTATCAGCGTTACATCTCGCGCTGGACGCCTTCCGTGTGCCGGTTCCGGCCCACCTGCTCGGAATATGCCGCGCAGGCCATTTTGCGGCATGGCCCACTCCGGGGGCTTGGCATGGCCGCCCGTCGGCTTTGCCGCTGTCACCCGTTCCATCCGGGCGGATACGACCCGGTGAAATGATTTCCGGGATGAAGATGATTTCCGGGGAAAGATGATCGCTTGTATTTGGGAGCTTTGATGAAAAACTGTCTCGCCGCCTCACGGGTACTGCTCTGCGCGGCATTTTTCCTGATTTCCGGTGCGGCTGCAAATGCGCAGGCGCCCGGCGACCCGAACGCGCCTCCAGCCTACGCGGTCGCCCAGCGCCTCCAGGCGGAGGCGCAGGCCGCCCGCGTGTCCGGCCAGGCTCAGATCGCACACAACCGCGACTACCAGGCCGTCCTACAGCTGCAGCAGGTGGTCAAGAGCCGCGCTTACGGTCACACCCCCTACGCTCGTGAAGCGCTGCGGCAGCAGGCGAAAATCGAAGAAAACTTCTTGCATGACAAGAACGCCGCTATCCAGTCCCTCCAGACCCTGCACAACACTTTTCCTGACGACCAGGCCGTTCTGCCGGAAATCCAGCGTGTCGGCAATGAGCTGGACAAGTTTAATCAGACCATCACGCCCCAGAGCACGCCGCTCCATATTCTAGGGGCGGTCCTCTACCGAGTCATGGATTATTTGGTGGCTCTGACGGGGCGGCAAACCTGGTCTTACTTCCTTGCCATCCTGCTGGTCTCGGTCCTGGTCAAGCTGGCCCTAACGCCGCTCTCCAACAAGCAATATGCCTCCATGAAGGAGATGCAAAAGCTTCAGCCCTATATGGCGGAGCTTCAGGCCAAGCACAAGAACGACAAAGAGCTGCTCGGCCGCAAGATGATGGAGCTGTATAAAGAACACAGCATCAACCCTGCCGCTGGGTGCATCACGATGCTGCCGACCATCCCGATCATGTATTTGCTCTACTACATGATCCGGCACTACCAGTACCAGTTCTCCCACGGCACTTTTCTCTGGATTGGCAGCAGCGTATCTCATCTGTTTCCCAATATCCTGGGCATCAACCTGGGCCAAGCCGACTGGCCCCTGCTCATCTTGTATGCCGGGTCCATGTATATCACCCAGAAGATGACGATCCAGCCCTCGATGGACCCGCAGCAGGCCGAGACGCAGAAGATGATGACGATCATGACGCCGTTCATGACGACGTACTTCTTCTACCAGTATCACCTGCCGTCGGCATTCGTCCTGTACTATTTGATCTTTAACATCCTGTCTACGTCCCAGCAGAAGTATTACATGCGGAAGCGGGCTGGTGATGCGCCCTCAGCGGGCAGCGGCGGCGATGGCGGCAGCAAGAGGCTTCCCGTCCTGCCGAACGGCTCCGGGGGCGGCCTGTCGAAGCTGCTGTCGAACGGCAATGGAAACGGCAACGGCAACGGCAGCCGCCGTGTCGGCAGTGGCCGGACCATACCCATCGCCGAGGCCAAAGAAGAGGACCGGACAGGCGACAATCTCTCACCCCTGCGGAACGGCTCCGCGCCGACCGCGCGGGGCGTGATCGCGCCGAATAGAGTCCATCCGAAAAAGAAGCGACGCTAAGAAGCGCCCCTGAGAGGAAACGCCTCAATCGTGCCAGATACCGATCTTGAAATCGCCAGCGCCCAGGCGCTGGACCACCTGCGGACTTTGCTGACCCTGGGGGAGCTGACGGCAGAAGCCGCGCCTGAATCGTTCGAGCGCGAGACGCTGACGCTCGCCGTCACCGGTCCTGACGCCTCCCTGCTTGTGGGAGCGCATGGTCAAACCCTGGATGCCCTCCAGTATTTGGTCATGCTGATGACCAATAAGGGTCAGGGTAACCGCCTTCGCGTCACGATAGATGCTGACTCGTACCGCGCCCGCCGTGCCCGCAAGCTGGCCGAGTTCGCCAACGAGCTGGCTGCCGAGGTCGGGAAGACGGGGCAGGAGGCCATCACCGATGCGCTTAATCCGATGGAGCGCCGCTTGATCCACACGGCGCTGGTGGACCATCCCGATGTCGAGACCTACTCCGAAGGGGATGAGCCGAACCGGTACGTCGTCATCACCCCACGCAAATCGGAGGTCGTCTGACGGGCCGGCTTTGGGGCACAGGCACAGCAAAGCGTTGGCATGAAGAGGCAGGTTCCCTCGCGGAGCCTGCCTTGCCTTTTGCTTGACTTTTGGGTGGATTACCCCGTATAATGTCCTGTTAATTGACGGCCCCACTAGATGTAGGGGAAAGAAGGCTTCAGTCTGGACATGCTATGGTGACACGCCCCGCAAAGGTGAAGGATTTAGCCGAACACGGAGAGCCGGTGGAAGCCCTCTCGGAAGAGCCGGCGGAGAAGTCGCTGGATGACCTGGTGACGCGCCTGCCCGGCGTCACTGAGCAGTTCGCCGCCACACTCGGCAAGGGTTTGGCCGTCCATACGGTTGGCGACCTACTCCGCCACTACCCGCGCCGCTACGAGGACCGGACCCACTTCAAGCCCATCTGCGATGTTCGGCACGGTGAGTCGGTCACGATCAGCGGCAAAGTGATCAGCGTCGAGAACATCCCGACGCGCTCCCGCGTTACGCTTACCAAGGTCGCCCTCGACGACCGCAGCGGCATTGCCTTCCTGGTCTTCTTCAACCAGTGGTATCTTAAGAAGCAGTTTGACAAGCTGCGCGGCAAGGTCGTTGTCGCTTACGGTAAGTCCTCCCGCGCCGGGCGCGGCGGCCTGGATATGACCGACGTGGAATGGGAAGCGCCCGAGGACGACAAAGATGCCCTTTCGTCAGGACGCATCGTGCCGGTCTACCCGCTGACCGAAGGCGCCTTGCAGGCGCGCGTCCGCCGGGCCGTCTGGAGTGCCCTGGAAGAGTACGGCGATCTGGCCGAGGAGACCCTGCCCCTTGACCTGCGCGGGCGCCGGAACCTGCCGCCGCTAGTCGAGGCATTGCGCGCGATCCATTTCCCTGAAACGGAGGACGCTCGTCTGGGGGCGCAGCGCCGGTTCATCTTCGACGAGTTCTTCGGCCTCCAACTCCTGCTGGCCGTCCGCAAGCGCCAGGCGGACAAGATGCCGGGCACGGTTTTTGCCGATACGAACGGCCCCATCGAGGAATTGAAGGCGGTCCTGCCATACCCCTTGACCGGCGCGCAGGACCGTGTTATTGGTGAACTCGCTAAAGATATGGCCTCATCGCGCGCCATGAACCGGCTGGTGCAGGGGGATGTGGGTGCGGGCAAGACCGTCATCGCCATGTGCGCCTTGCTGATTGCAGTCCGTAACGGCTACCAGGCCGCCCTGATGGCTCCGACCGAGATACTTGCCGAGCAGCATTATCTGGGCATCCGGCGCACAATGGAGTCGCTGGGTGTTAAGGTCACATTGCTGTCCGGCGGCCTACCCGCCAAAGAGAAGCGGGCCGCCCTCGCTGCCATCGCCTCGGGTGAGGCGCAAATCACAGTCGGGACACACGCGCTCATCCAGGACGACGTCGTCTTCCACCGCCTGGGCCTGGGAGTTGTGGACGAACAGCACCGCTTCGGCGTTATGCAGCGGGCCGCATTGAAACAGAAGGGCTTCTCGCCGGACGTCCTGGTCATGACCGCGACGCCCATCCCGCGTACCCTGACACTGACCGTCTACGGCGACCTTGATGTGAGCATTATTGACCAGTTGCCACCGGGCCGCAAGCCTATCAAGACCCACTGGAAGCGTGGGCACGAGCGGCAGGCCGTTTACGAGACCTTGCGCCGCCTGTTAAAAGAGGGCCGTCAGGCATTTGTCATTTGCAGCTTAATCGAAGAGAACGAGAAGCTGCAAGCGCGCGCCGCGACTGAATTGGCAAGCCATTTGCAGACGCATGTCTTCACGGAATATGCAGTCGGCCTCCTGCACGGCCAGATGAAGCCATTGGAGAAGGAAGGCACCATGACGCGCTTCCGAGACCGTGAGCTGCAGCTTTTGGTCTCCACCACGGTCATCGAGGTCGGCGTAGATGTGCCCAACGCCTCGGTCATCGTCATCGAGGACGCCGACCGGTTTGGCATGGCCCAACTTCACCAATTGCGCGGGCGGGTGGGGCGCGGGGATACCCAATCCTACTGCCTGCTCATCGGCGATCCGAAGACGGAGGATGGCTCCGCCCGCCTGACCACGATGGCGCAGACGACCGATGGCTTTTTGATCGCCGAGGAAGACCTGAAGCTGCGCGGGCCGGGCGACTTCTACGGTACGCGCCAGTCCGGCCTCCAGCCCTTGCCGTTCATTGATGTCGTCCGCGACGTGCCCGTCCTGAAGGAAGCCCGCGAAGAAGCCTTCGCGCTCCTGCTGGACGACCCGAAGCTCGCCCGCCCCGAACACGCCGCCTTAAAGGCCGTCGTCAAGAGCAAATACAAGAACATACTGGGGCTATCGGCGAGTTAGCAGGAGGCACCGGTGGAAACACTCAGGCTGCTGAAGGAGTTAGAGGGACTCATTGAGGGGCAGAAGACTTTCGTTGGCTTCACCTACGACTTCAGGCAAGATGACTTCCTTGAGATCACGAACAAAATCCGTGCCACTGTGCTGGGGTTGTTGTCCACAGAACGTGTCCTGGAAACAACGGCCACTGTTCTCGCGCGGCATCTGCGTTCCCCCGAGGAAGTCGCGAACATCATGCGAGAAATCCGCGCGGAGGCCGGTGCCTGATGTCAGCGGACGAGGAGATCAATCACGATCCGTACTCCAGCGAAGTTATGCCGAGCGGCAACTTGAGAGTTCAAACATTTGGACGTTCAGCCGAGGGTGAAATCTGGGATGGAGTAACTGAAGCCACGCCGGAACACCCAAGCTACTTGCTTTGGCTGACGCAGATCAACGATAAAGAAGCGTATCACGCGGCCCGCGCCGAAGAACGCAGGCAGGCAAGAGAACAGAGAAGGTAACGGCGTCAACCATGATCAGCCGAACCGAAGTTCAACACATTTGAAACGGCTCGCCATCATCTGTCTGTGACCATTTGTGGCTAGGGGACGACAAACAATGACTCTGACGATCACACCGAACACGGAAGCCCTGCTGCTGGCAAAAGCCGAGCGCGACGGCGAAGATGTTAATTCTGTCGCGGACGCCCTGCTTGCAGACCTGCTCGCGCGTAATCAGGCGGAAGAGATCGTCGCGATCCGTGTCGGGCTGGAAGCGAGTGACGCGGGACGTGTTCGGCCACTGGCGGAAGTCGCTGCGGAAAAGCGCGCGAAGTATCACCTGCCGACGCATCTGTCTGATGCGGAGGTCCTTTCAGGCGAAGACAGCGGCACACAGGAATGATCGCCGTCTATCCCGGCAGCTTTGACCCTGTGACTAGCGGGCACTACGATATCATCGTCCGCGCGGCAGGGATGTTCGAGACATTGACCGTGCTGGTGGCCGCGAACTCCACCAAGTCGCCGCTGTTCACGGCAGAGGAGCGGGTGGCCCTGCTGCGCCAGTCCTGCGCTGGTCTGCTCAACGTTAGGGTCGAGATGCTGCCGCCGACCTTGCTGGTAGACTATGTCATCCAAAACGGCGCGCAGGTCATCGTCAAAGGCCTGCGGGCGGTCTCGGACTTCGAGTACGAGTTTCAGATGGCGCTGCTCAACCGGCGCCTCCAGCCCAATGTGGAGACCATCTTTCTCATGACGGCGGCGGAACACTCGTACCTTTCATCCAGTATCGTAAAAGAGATTGCGCGGCTGGGCGGCGACATCGCCGGGCTGGTTCCCGAGGCCGTCCGACCCGCGCTCGAACAAAAGCTGGGGCGATAAGAAGTTGGCCGGTAAGGGCCAGTCGCAGATAACCTTAACATGAACCTTACCAAAAAAACTCAAAGAGAAACGGCCCGATACAGGGGGACACAATGGACATTATCAAACTGCTGAACGAGCTGGAACGGCTCATCGAGGGGCAGAAGACTTTCGTCGGCTTCACCTACGACTTCCACTCCGACGATTATCTGGATATCACCAACAAGATCCGCGCCTCGCTGCCCGAGGAGGTCAAGCGCGCCAGCCGCCTGACGGCGGAAAGTGATAAGATCGTGGACGGGGCGCGCGAGGCGGCTGAGCAGACTCTGGAAGATGCTACGGTGGAAGCCGACGAGATCATCCGCGAATCACGCATCAACGCCGAAAGGATGCTGCGCGAGGCCGAGGCGCAGTCGAACAAGATGACGCTGTCTGCCGAGGTGACCACCAAGCAGGGCGTCGAGGATGCGCGCCAGCGAGCGGAGAAGATGCTGGCTGATGCACATCAGCAGTCCGAAATGATGGTCAGCCAGAGCGAGGTCGTTCGCCTTGCCACCGCCCAGGCCCGTGAGATCGTCGCCGCCGCTGAGTACGAGACCCAGTCACTGCGGCATGGAGCGGATGAGTACGCGCACGGCGTCATGTCCGATCTGGAGAAACAGGTCGGCGAGCTGATGGCGACCATTCAGCGCGGGCGCGTCAAGCTCGACCAGCGCGTCGCCGTCGCTGGCCCGGCCCACAGCGGCAATGGCAACGGACGCGCGCCGGAAATGGCCACGAGACGCTAATGGCGTCGTCGGCTTGATTTTTCCCGTTTTTGTGGTAAAATAGGGGGCGGCTTTGGCCGTCTTGTGTTCCGAGCGCGGCCCCGCCCGCGCCCGAAAGAAATGGGCCGGAGAAGCAAGGCCGAGGAGTGAGGGCCGCCATGCTGCGCTATGATCTGACGGAACTGCTGCGAACCCCAGGGATGCGGCAGGTGTACGAAATCCATGAAGCCCCCTACACCGACGAGGACGTGGAGTACGTTGCGCCGGTCGTCGGGCGCGTCGTCGCCACCAACACGGGGACGATGATCCTGGTACGCGGCCCGATAGACACCGTGATCGCACTCGAGTGCAGCCGGTGCCTCGACCCGGTCCGTGCCCCGATCCATGCCGATTTGGAAGAAGAGTTCGACCTCAACGTCGTCGAAGAGGGCGCCCGCCACGACAAGGATGTGCAGGTCGTCGAGGAAGAGGTCGGCCGCGCGTTTGAGGGCAAAACGCTCCAGCTAGATGTGCTCATTCGGCAGGCTGCCCTGCTGAATGCGCCGCTTCAGCCGCTCTGCCGCGAGAACTGTCCAGGCATTCCCGTTCAGGAAACACAGGACCCGGATGAGGAAACGGTGAAGAATTCGCCCTTCCATGCACTGGG
>JANLUQ010000572.1:0-6867 GCA_031363565.1 Armatimonadota bacterium
GGAGTTCAGGTTTCACGTTTCCACCTCCTACCGGTGATTGGAAGCGGCCCGGCCAGGAGCATTGAGGACACGGAGGGTGAAGGAGCCTGAGAGGGACTTCCCTTTGATGGCGTGGATCGCGTGGTCCTCCACCCAGCTTCCGCTGAGGCCATGCGGCCCGGCGACTTCGCGGCTGGCAAACAAGGCCGTGCCGGCGGAGGCGGGGTCAGCCCGGCCCACGAGTGGGACATCGGTCGGCAGTAGGGCGAGGCCCGTGCCGGCACCGTCCGAGAGCGTGAGCCAGTCCAGGCCGCGCTTGGAGGCTCGGAACAGGGAGGTGCCGGCCTCCGCCGTTCCCGACGGCTCGCCAACGTGCCCGGCGGGATAGTCTGTGAAGTACGAGGCGCGCTGCCATGCCATCTGTTTCATGCTTGTCGGCACCGAGAACTCGAGTCCTTCTTCCCACAGGCCGGTGTCCGGCGCGGTCCAGTTCAGGGTCCAGGCGACCGTCATCTCGGCGTCAGGCTTGAGGTCGTAAGCCGAGACGAGCGTGCCGAGCGCGGAACCGCCCGCGCCCGAAAGCACGGTGCCGGTCACGGCGACATGCACCCCACCGTCCGCCCCCTGCACCGCCGACACCTGGGCATTGGTGGTGACCGGCGGCTGCTTGGCGCGGTATATCCCCTGTTCGCTGCCGGCCTTACCCTGGCCCAGATTGAGTGTCGGGCCACCCAGAAGCATCTCCCGGCCGTTGATGCGCCAGGACGAAATGGTTCCGGTGTGCTTGTCGAAGGCGATCTGCTGGATGGAATTGCTGATCAAGAGCGTGTCTGGACCGTCCTGAACGGCCAGAGCGCCGCCCGAGGCCAGCGCCGTAGGCGCGGCGGGGAGGGGGACACCCTCCACGGCAAGGCTGAAGGCGATGACCGAAGTCCCGTCCGGGCGGCTGAACTCCAGACGCAGTGCGGTCATACCGGCCGGAGCCGGGAACGAGGCCTTCGTGGACCGCATCGGCCCGCAGGCGAGAGGCAGGACGCCACTCCGCAGCCGGGCGCTCCCGCGCAGCGCGGTCCAGCGGCAGGTCAGCTCTTTGAGGTCCGTGAACGAGTAATGGTTTGTGATCGGGACCGTGCAGGCACCGCCGACGGGGCGGACGGTGCGGGCCGCGACGACGACCGGACTGTAGACGCTCTTGACGATCCACCACTCCGGCTTAGGAACACGGTAGGCGGAAACGATGCCCTTGTTGTTCTCCTGGCGCAGATGGTCCGGCCCATACCAGAAGTCGGTCGTCGTATCGTCGTTCTTGTCGGCGATGCCCTGGCTCTGCCACTCCCAGATGAACGAGCCGAGGATGTTCGGGGCCTTCCACAGCTTGTCCCAGGTCTTCACCAGCGTCTCTGACCAGAGATCGGAGGCACCGGGATCATAGTCCTGGACCTCCTTCTCGTAGAAGGTGTGCGGGTGCTCCGTCAGGTTCGTGCCCCATTTCGTGTTCCGGGCGTAACGGTCTATCGAATCCGGACCGGGATAGTGGTCGTCCTTCCAAAGCTGGCCTTTGATGCTCTCAGGGTCTTGGCCGGAGACGAATGCCGGGCGGGTCGGGTCAGTCTTGCGGACGAGGTCCATGACCATCTGTGAGCCGATCCCGTTGGGGTTCTCGTTGCCCAGGCTCCAGGCCAGGACGCAGGGCCGGTTCTTGTCCCGCGCCACGGTCTCCTGCCCGCGCTGGAGCAGGTAGGGGGCGTAGGCGGGGTCCTTGACCTGGTCGTTGATCCAGCAGTAGGGGACTTCGTCCAGAATGTACATGCCTTTCTCGTCGCATAGCTCCAAAAACCGCTGGGCATGGTTGTAGTGGCTGGTCCGGACGGCGTTGATGTTGGCGGCCTTCATCAGCGTCAGGTCTTTGACCCAGTCGGCCTCGGTCAGCGCAAAGCCTTTGTCAGCCCAGAAGTCATGCCGGCAGATGCCGGTGCATTTGATGGGCATTCCGTTCCACAGGACGATATCATTCTTGACCTCGATCTGCTTGAACCCGAACCGCTGCTCAACACTTTCAAGCGGCTTCCCATTAGTGGTCATCAAGAACACCACATAATACAGGTTCGGCTTCTCCGCCGACCAGAGGGCGGGCGCTTTCACCGAGGCGCTCATCGCGACCTGCACGGTCCCATCCGCCCCAATGCGTCCCTGGCCCGTCAGCTTCACAGAAGTCGGCTGCCCGTCACTGTGCATCAGCTTCCCCGTGACGGCCACCGCCTGGCCCGGCGCTCCTTTGACACTCAGTTGAGTGAATAAGGTCGCATCTTTGTAATTCGCGGCCAGCGGCGTCCGCACGATGATGTCATCTGCATGTGTCTGCGGGACGGCAATGAGCGAGGTGTCCCGGTAGATGCCGCCCATCGCCTGGAAGTCGCCGGTTTCGCAGTCGTCGGATGGCGTGGTCTTCGAGACGCGCACGGCGAACAGGTTACGCCGGCCGGGTTTGACCAGCCCGGTCAGATCCACGTCGAAGGCGGTATAGCCGCTCTCATGGTATCCGGCCTTCTGGCCGTTGACGAACACCTCCGCCCCGTCCAATGCCCCGTCGAAGTGCCAGTAGATGCGCCGTCCCGCCCACGCCGCCGGGACGGTGACGTAACGCCGGTACAGGCCGACGGTGTTGTCCACAGCGTCGTAAGTCGGCAGGGAGTAGCCAGCCATCTCCCAGTTGGATGGGACGGACAGGGTGTGCCAGCCCGCGTCGCTGAAGCCAGTCGAGGCGAAGGCATCCCGAATCGCCGCTGGCAGGTTCGTGTTGACAGACCTCGGGGCGGGGGGCCGCCAGGCAGCTTCCTGCCCGTTCTCCGTAGTCCGAATCTGGAACTCCCGCAGGGAGGCCCAGTGAGTGCCGGAGTTCTCGGTGACCGTGATGCGAACATAGCGGACATCGGCAGGCGTCAGCATGACCGGTCCATCGCCGATTCCGGGCGCGCCGGTCGCGTCTACTAGGGTCCTCCACTCCCCCCCCTTCAGCCGTCCTTCGATTTTGCACTGATAGCGGTCCCCGGCATTCTCCCACACGAGGGTCGTGCCCGAAACGTGCCGCGTTTTCCCGAGGTCCGCCTGAAGCCACTGCGGGAAGTCGCCGCTGCTGGCGCACCAGCGCGTGTCGGCGCTGCCGTCGAAGGCGTTCTCGGGCGGATTTTCGGCCTGACTCGTCGAGGACGTTATCCCCTTCGGGGCGGGCGCAGCGGGCTGGAACTGCCCCGCCTTGATCTGCCCGTTGGTCAGACGGAACCGCCAGGGGCCGGTCATCGGCAGGTTCCACGGATTGTGGGCGCGAAGCTGGTCCGGCGGCATTGGCGCAGCCGTCGGCAATGGCAGTGGGAGCGACGCAGGCGAGACGCGCCCGACGTCCTGGGCTAATGCAGGGAGGGAAAGCGCGGGGAGGGAAAGTGCGGCAAGGAGTGCCGGCAGGAGAAACAGGGAACGGCGGGGTTTCATAAGTGCCTCTCGTGATCTTTGCTGCCGGGTTTCCTTGATGGAAAAAGGACGGAGCTAGAGACCGCTATGATACCATAAGATCATCCAAAATAGTACCAAAAATAAAGCGATTTGGAATAGGAGCATGAATGGAGCAAGATCAGCAGAAGATCACCGGAAAGATCAGGCCACTGGGACATCAAGGGTGATGGGTCCTATGCTGCTTTCGCGCACCATCAGGCTCGCAGATAGTTCGATCTCCGTCACGGGGACGGTCGGCTCTTTCATGCGGCGCAGGAGCAGTTCCACAGCCCTCCGTCCGATTTCCTCGAAGGGCTGCGCGACCGTGGTCAGGCCGATGCCGTTGGGTAATGCTGGGATGATGTTGTCGAAGCCGGTGAGCGCGACGTCTCCAGGGACCGTCAGGCCGAGGTTTTGGAGGCGGTCCAGCAGAGAGACGGCGGCATAGTCGTTAAAGACGACCGCCGCTGTCGGCCGTTCAGCTCTGGGCAGGCGGAAGATCGTGTCCACGACGACCCAGGGGTTGGACCGGTGCTGGGACGGGATCGTCAGGACCATCTCCGGGACGCCCGCCGCGCGCACGGCATCCACATATCCCTGCACGCGGTCCTGGACCGGACGGATCTGCTCGCACTTCGTGACATAGGCGATACGGCGATGCCCTTGTGCAACCAGATGCATGGTCATGTCGAACATGGCTTGGCGGTTGTCAATGCCGACGAAGTCCGTCTCCAAGGAAGCGGTCCGCCGGTCAATGGTGACGAGGGGGATGCGGCGGCTCACTTCTTCAACGAGGGCGCGGTTGCTGCGGTAGGCATAGGGATAAAAGACGACGCCCCCAAAGCCGCGCTCCAATGCGTAGCGCAGGTGCGTGGCCTCGCCCGCCGCATTCTCTTCCTCGCTCCCGATCTGCCCTAGTCTGAGGAAGACGGCATGGTACCCGGCTTCCGCGAGCGCCTGGTTCATGCCCCAGAAGATGCGCTGCTGGGACGTCCCAGCGTGTTCCAGCACGCTGCCGCCAGGCCACATGATGAGCGCCACGAAGTCGGAAGACGAGAGGGCGGACGCAGGTGGGTCCGCGCTTTCGGGGGTGGCTCCGCTTCGCATCGGCCCCACGATTGGGCGGCAGTGTGGGCGGCGATGAATCAGCCCGTCGCTTACGAGGTCATTAATCGCGGTCCGCACCACGCGCCGGTCAACGCCGAGGTCTTCGGCCAGAAGGCGTTCGGTCGGCAGCCAATCGCCGGCCTGATAGTGTCCGGCTTGGATGCGGTCACGCAGCAGATCGGCGATCGTGTTATTCGGCCGTTTAGTGGATTTCGAGGCCCGTGATGCTGTCGCCATAGTAATTGCCATTATGGCACAATTTCGTTCTCACCGAACGGTCTCACCCATCCCCCGCGTGAGCGACACGAAATCGAGTCATTCATACCGGATGTCGTCCAGGGAGAAGGTCACCGGCTGGCCTGTCGCAGCCACGACCCAGCAGAATCCGGTCTTAATGCGGGACAAGTCCAGCCCCTTCAGATCGAGCGTGTAGCGCTTCCAGGTCTGTGTCAGCGTCACCCGGTCCAGCTTGCCGGAGGCGCTATCCGAGTAGGTCTTGTCCTTGCCGAGCAGCCCGAACTGGAACGTGACGACTTCGCCGCCCGATGCGCCGCGTGCCCAGAATGTGAGCGCCTTCGCCCCGGAGAGGTCCCAGCCGCCAGGATGGTCGCCCCAATCATTCGCGGCGTCCTGCCAGACGACGCCGCCCCAGTTGTCGGCCGCCGTGTAGCTCACTCGGAGAGACGTCCTGCCCGTATGCGGCGCATCGGGGGAGGCAGCGTCCATCTTGATGGCGCCCACATTGCCCATGTAGCCGGCGGGGATGAAGGGCAGGGTGCCTTTCGCGCCTGCCCCGTACAGGACGAGTGGCAGGACGGCTTTTTGGGCGGCGGGCGGGGGGCTGTCGGACTGGACGAAGAGGGGGACGTTCGCGACGGCCGCCCCGCCGTGCGTGTCACGGACAGTGGCGTAAAGCCGGTAGCCGCCTTTGTGGATCGGCATTTGGATGGTCGCGGACGCGGCGCCCGACATGATGATCGCCTCGGGATAGGTCGGCAGGGCACCCTCGGCCCCGCCGCCGGTGTGGTAGGTGACTGAGTCAGCCTGCAAGACCCACTGGACAGTGATCGGGTCCTTTTGGGGGTCGGAGGCGTACAGTGTCGCCTTGACAGTCGTGCCCGGCGCGACCTGATCGGGTCCTGCGACGGTCAGCGCGCTAATGGCCGGGCAGAGGCGCGCGGGCGGCTTGCCGGTCCACTCCCGCGCCAGGGCGTCGGTCGCACCGAGCCGGCTGCCATCGGGCAGGAGCAGGCCGAACCAGGTCGCCGTCGCCTCCTGTTTGTGCCCCCAGGTAAAGGCATAAGAGCCGAGGCAGAGCGGCTGGGCGGCGATGCTTTTCTCATAGGTCTCGCGGTAACGCCCTGCCTTCTCCGTGCTGGAAAGCTCGGGGACCGCGCCCCAGGGATTTGCCTTCTGCTCCCACACGCCGGGCGGGCCGTACTCCGTCAGGATGAAGGGCTTGATGCCGCCTGCGGCCTTGTAGCGGGCGGCAATAGACGGGCCGCCGCCATAAGAATTGATGCCCACGATGTCAATATCGGGGCAGAGATCGTTGATCTGCTTCACCTTGTCGCCGCCGATCTCGGCCACAACGGTCATGGTCGGGTGGTTCGGGTCCAGCATGTGTGCCATCTTGGCGAGGTCTTCGATGGCCGCCCACATGTCGGTGTTATCTTGCTGGTCGACCTCCATCTCGTTGCCCAAGGCCCAGGTCAGCAGGGCAGGGGAGTCCCGGTAGCGCAGGATCGTCTTGCGGACGCTTTCCTTCTGGGCGGCGACCTGAGCGGCGTCATGGTAGTTAAAGTACTCTTTGTGCCCCAGCCAGACACCGGCCGTGACGGTCAAGCCCAGGGCCTGTGCCTCGTCCAGCTTCGGCTCCAGGTCATCCGCGCCCCAGGTGCGGAACGAGTTGCCGCCGAGGCCGCGCAGCAGGGGTTTGGAGTCGTCCCCACCCGCGCCCTTGACGATATAGGGCCGGCCATCCCGCAAGAGCTGATAGCCGCTGCCCGTCTTGACGACTTTCACGACGGAAGGGGTGGCATGGACCGCGATTGGGCCAAAGGCCACAAGAAGTAGAGATGAAAGGGTAGAAAAGCGGTATGGCATGATGTTCCTCTTTCAGCGAGTTAGGTTTCAGCGAGTTAGGTTTCAGCGAGCTAAGCGGCAGCATCCGCAAGAACAGGCTGCGGCCGGGGGAGCACGGCTTGGGTGATGAGCAGGGAAGCGAGGGCAGCCACGACGCCGCACCAGAAGGGGGCGTGATAGCCGAAGCGGTGCCAGAGCAGGCCGCCGGCG